>NZ_CP095052.1 GCF_022921075.1 Hymenobacter sp. 5317J-9 | reverse complement strand
CTTCTTCGCCGGGCTTGTTGCGTCCGAGCGGCACAGCGTCCACTCCCCAACCACGGGCTGCACCGGCGCTTGTTGCCACCCGTGGCCCCCGGCTTGGCTGCGCAGCAGGACCCCGAGCGTTACCAGCGTGGTCCAGCGCGCGAAACGGGGCGAAGCGAGCCGCGCACGGAAGTCAACGGAGGGAAAAACGGGTGGAATCATGGTTCAGCGAAAGGGTCTAAAGAGCGAAAGGAGGGACTGCGTTGGGTCACCGCAAGTCCACGACCAGCGTGCTTTTTGCAAACCCTTTGCGGGGGCAGCGGCGTAGAAACGCGACCAAGGCCGGGCCTTCGAGTCGGAGCGTATCGCCGGCACGGGCCAGTTCCCACCGTCGTTCGTGCCGGCGAACTAAGCGGTGGATGAGCGTGTCGGTCCAGCCGCCAATTCCCAAATAATGCGTCGTTTGCCCCGGGGGCAGCAACTGCTGCTCCGCCGTGTCGGGCCGTGCAGGCCGGGCGTAAACGGTGGTCAGCCGGATGGGCTGGCTGGTATGATTCTGAAAGACCATCCGTAACGCGGGGTCGCACCCGGTGAGTGCGCCCAGGGCCATACCCAAAAATAAAAGAAGCTTGAGGAAGGTAGCCGCCATAACCAGCATAGTACTAAGAGGTCACCAAAATACGCTTCCTTTAGTATCTCGTTCACTTGAACGGTGTAAACGAGGCTGCGCCTGTATAGGAGCTTTGCTCAGTGATGCGAATACAAATTCGCTATTATATTGGCACGTAACTATTTCACTTTAAATTAGCCACTGCGAACTTGCTACGCGCTTATAGTTAGGTGGCCATGATTGCAAGCCCCCCACTCATTCCCGAACTGGCTGGAGTGCGTCGTACGTGGCGCACCGTTTATCCCTACGGCGACCACGCTGCGCCTACGCAGCTGGCCAGCGGCGCCATGCGGGAACTGTCGCGCCAGATGCTGCTCAACCAATTCATTTTCATTCACGACGTGCGCGCCCAGCAGCCCGTTTTCGTTAGCGCAGGCATCGAGCGGGTGCTGGGCTGCCCTGCCGCCGATTTCAGCGTGGAGTGGCTGTATCAAAGCATTCACCCCGATGACGTGGCGGCCGTGGGCCGGGCCACGGTGCTGTCGGCCGAGTACGCGGCCCGCTACCGGGCCGAAACGATGGGGCAGGTGTTCAGCACGGCTTATCGATTGCGGCACCAACGGGGCCACTACGTGCGGGTGCTGCGCCAAAACTATGGCCTCTCCGCTGACGAGGAAGGCAATGTGTTGCTCATTGCGAGCGTGTACACCGACATCAGTGCCCACAAGCTCACCGACGACGTCACGTTTCACTGCACCGACGAACGCCTGCAACAACGGCTGGAGCAGGAACTACGCCCGCCACGTCCCCGGTTGAGCCACCGCGAACAGGCGGTGTTGCAATTGGTGTTGGCCGGACGTAGCAGCCGGGAGATTGCCACGGAACTACACCTAAGCGTGCACACCGTGAACACCCACCGGCGAAACATTTCCCGCAAGCACCGTCAGCATTACCAACTTGGTCGCTCCGTTGGCTAATGCTCGGCCTGGTGCCCGGTTGCGTTGGTGCCGGCCAGGCGGGGTTCAACCACGCTGCACAAGAACCGCAACAGCAAAGCATTAAACGCCGCCGGGTTTTCTAGAAAGGGCATGTGGCTGGCACCCGGCACCAGATGCAACGGAAGGCCCCACCGGGTGGGCGCGGTCAAGTGTTCAAAATAGCGGAAGTGCAGCAGGGCGTCGGCCTCGCCCGTGGCAAAGGCAATGGGCACCTGCGTTGCGCGCACGATGGCCGTTTCGTCCGGAATCTCCCCGCGGCCAGGGCACTCCCCACCGCGGTGCGCAGGCGCCCGTCGGCCCGGCGCAGGGCGCTTGCCACTACTTGCTGCATTTCCGCCGAAGCGTCTGGGCCCAGGCACAGGGCCACCAAGTGGGCGCGTTGCTCGTCGCTTACCGCGAATTGATAAAAAGCCTGGCCGCGCTCGTCAACCGCAAAGGCCGCGGCCACGTCGTCCGGTACCTTGACCGGGGGAGTGCCCACGGCCAGCAGGCCGCGCAAGAAAGGCAGGGCGGGCAAGGCGTCGAGGCCCAAATGGCCGCCGTAGGAATGGCCGACCAGCACTGCTCGTTGGGCTCCCAGTGCCCCTATGGCCTCGCAGAGCACCCCTTGAAGCTGGCGAGGATGATAGCACGCCGGCGCATCGGGCGAAGCTCCGCAGCCGGGCAAATCCAGCGCTAGCAGGCGCAGGTGTTGCAGCTCAGGCGCAACAAATTGGCGTTGGAATAGGCTCGCGGCAAGGGAGTTGCCGTGCACAAACAGAACGGGCTGGCCGGTGGGGTCGCCGGCCTCATAGGTGGCAATCGTGACGCCGGAAGCCAACGGCAGAAGAATGGGCTGCATAACAAGACCTTCTGAAAGCTCGACCGCAATATTATGTGATGCGCGCGACACAAAGACTACTTCTTTTTTGGCTTCATAACTCCGGTGGTCCCTTTGGAAGCACCGATGTTCGCCGAACCTCAAGCACCACCGCCGGCTGTGGGGCCTGTGAATCAAAATCCCCCGGTCTGGAGAGCGCCGCAATTGAAGACTGATGCCCCCTACCGCTTCCAACAGCAGCGCGAATAAACACCGGAATATTTACCTAAAATAGGTATTGCGCGATTGTGCCCTATGTGAAAATATTTGTGGTGGCGTTGGTCATAAGCAATTTACTTCTGACGCGCTAGCCCCAGCAAAGGCTGAGCTTGAGGGCCATAGCAGCCTGGCCCTCCTCAGTCCTTGCGTTGGCGGCATCCTCGGCCTCGTGCGGGGGGCATGCCCAACGGTCTTCCCGCCCCCGACGAGGCTCACCAACCGGGTTCCAGCAGTTGGGGCCCGCTTTTCTCTCTACAGCCCTGCCCTATTTCTTGTTTTTGCGCTTTGCCTATATGAAAAACCCGTTACCTAACCAGACTTGCAAAACTTCGCCGTGGCTGCCGAAAGCAGCGCGTTGGGCCCTGCTGTTTGTGGCCCTCTTGTTGGCTGGACGCGTGCAGGCCCGGGGCGTACCCGGGCCGGGTATGCTGCCCGCCGCGCTGGAATCCATCCTCAACCCCGACGGCACGCTCAAGGCCGGTGCCCGCGGCTCTTTTCGGGCCGAGGGACTTCGCCTGAGTACGACGGCGGACGGCCGGCCCGCTTTCCGGCCAATAGCGCCCCGCGGGGCGCTGGGCACCGGCGACAACAGCTGGTCGGATGCTTTCGGCGTGAACGGCACCACGGGGCAGGTAATGGCGCTAGCCGCCGACGGCAGCGGCAACCTGTACGTGGGCGGCAACTTCCACGGGGCAGGCAATGTGGTGGCCTACGGCATCGCCAAATGGAACGGCACCGCGTGGTCGTCCGTGGGCGGCAGCCTCAATGCCTTGAGCGGGCAAGTAAATGCGCTGGCGTTGGACGGCAATGGCAACTTGTACGCCGGCGGCACTTTCACCACGATAGGCGGAGTCGGCGTGCACGGCATTGCCCGTTGGAACGGCAGCGACTGGGCCGACGTGGGAGGCGGGGTGCGCTATAACACCGGCGAAGGTTCCGTGGCCGCGCTTGCCTTCGATACCAACGGCAACTTGTACGCCGGCGGCCGCTTTACCACGGCAGGGGGCGTGACCACCAACGGCGGCATTGCCCGCTGGGACGGCAGCGCCTGGTACGCGGTGGGCACGGGCATTGGCGGCGGCACGGTGGCGGCCCTAGCGGCGGGCAGCGCCGGCGTTCTGTACGTGGGCGGCTCCTTCACCACGGCCGGTGGCGTGGCCGTGCAAAACGTGGCCCGGTGGAGCGGCACGGCGTGGTCGGGTCTGATAGTTAGCACCGTCAAAGGCGTGGGCGGCACGGTACGGGCCATTGCGGTGCTGGGCTCCAACGTACTTGTGGGCGGCAGCTTGACGGATTCCGGCGGCACCCTCTGCACCTTGGTGCGCTGGACGGGCACCACCTGGTCGACCATGCAAACCACAACTTCCTCGTCGGCTTCCGTGAACTCGTTGCGCCCCGACGGGTCCGGCAGTTTGTACGTGGGCGGTGATTACGCCTCCTACAACGGCGTGGGGGGCACCGTGGCAAAGCTGAGCTCCTCCTTGACGTGGTCGTCGGTGAACACCGGCAGCCTCGGCACGGTGTCGGCCTTGGCCGTAAACAGCAGCACGCTCTATGCGGGTGGGCAACTGGAAACAATGGGCGGTGCCGCCGTGTCCAACGTTGCAAAATACACGTTCGGCCTGAGCAGCTGGTCGCAGGTAGGGTCCCTGGCCCCAGCCGGTGGCCTGGGCAACGCGGTTTCGACAGTGGCCGTCAGCGGCAGCGGCACGGTGTACGCAGGCGGGAGCTTTCTGCGGGCGGGCGATGCCCCCGCTAACTATATAGCACAGTGGAACGGCAACGCCTGGACCGCCTTAGGCTCTGGCTTGAACGGCAGCGTAAGCGCCGTGGCCGTGGACGGCAACGGCAACGTGTACGTCGGCGGGAGTTTTACCACGGCGGGCGGCACGGCGGCCAGTCGCATCGCCAAATGGGACGGCATCGCGTGGAGCGCGCTGGGCGGCGGCGTCAACGGCAACGTGCTGGCCGTGGCCGTGAGCTCAACGGGCATTCTGTACGTAGGGGGCACGTTTAGCAGCGCCGGCGGAGTGGCCGCCACCAACGTGGCCCGATGGGATGGCACCGCGTGGACGGCGCTGGGCACCGGCCTGGGCTTTAGCGGCGTATTCTCGCTGGCCCTCGATGGGGCTGGTACCCTATACGCCGGGGGCGCTTTCACCTCGGCAGGCAGCACCACGGTGAACGGCGTGGCCCGGTGGAACGGCACCGCCTGGACGGCCTTGGGCAGCGGCGGCCTGGGCTCGTTCGGGCAGGGTCAGGCGCTGGCCCTGGACGCTGGCGGCAATTTGTACGTAGGCGGCAGCTTTAGCAGCGCGGGCGGCGTGACGGCGGCCAACATTGCCAAGTGGAACGGCACGGCCTGGAGCGCTTTGGGCAGCGGAACCGACCAACCCGTCCGGGCCCTGGCCGTGGATGGCAGCGGCAATGTGTACGCCGGGGGCGACTTCACCTCGGCGGGCAGCGCGGTTAGCCGCATTGCCAAGTGGAACGGCACGGCCTGGAGCGCTTTGGGCAGCGGCCTGTCCGGCACAGCATCGGCTTTGGCCCTGGACGCCAGCAACGCGCTGTACGCAGGCGGCAGCTTTGTGGCCGTGGGCGATGGCAGCAAAATCACCGTCAACCTGGGGCGCTACACGCTGGCGGCCCCGCAGCCCGTCCTCACCGGCATCAGCCCGGGCAGCGGCCCCGTGGGCAGCTTGCTCACCCTCACGGGCACCAACCTTTCCGCCACCGCCATCACCTTTGCCGGCGCGGCAAATAATGTCGTCGCCACGGGGTTCACGGTCAACGCGGCCCGGACGCAAATCACCAACGTGGCGGTGCCGGCGGGCGCCACCACCGGCTCCGTGACGGTAACCACCGCCGCCGGCACCAGCAACGGGTTGCTCTTCACCCTGACCACTCCCCTGGCCCTCACCGGCACGACCCCGGCCGCTAACGCGCGCGCCGCAACCACAACCGGCCCCGTGACGGCCAGCTTTGACCGGCCGGTGGCTGCAGCATCTACGGCAGCGCTCAAAGTATTCAGCGCCCAGCGCGGCGGGCAGCGGACGGGACGCAGCGGCACTAGCACGGTGAGTGGCAATAATGTGAACTTTACCCCTAGTTTCAACTTCCAACCCGGCGAAACGGTACAAGTTACCATCACCAGCGGGGCCACTGCGGCGGCCGGGGGTAGCCTGCCCACACCCCGGGTGTGGCAGTTTGTGGCGGCTGCGAATGGCGGCGTGGGCTTGTTTAACGGTGGGCTTGACCCCAACCTGGGCAATCAGCCCTCCGGGGCCGCGCTGGGCGACCTGGACGGCGACGGCGACCTCGACCTGCTGCTGGCCAGCAACTACGCCGCGGGCAGCACCAACCCGGCCTTTGCAACGCTTGGCGTGCGCCGAAACGACGGAAATGGCATTTTCAGCAATGGGCCCGACAACAGCGCGGGGCTCAACCCCCAAAGCCTGGTGCTGGCCGACGTGGACGGCGACGGCGACCTCGATGTGCTGGCCGCCAGCAACGTCAGCAGTGGCACCGTAACCGTGCTGCTCAACGACGGCAGCGGCACCCTGACCAACGCGCCCAGCGTGAACGTGGGCAGCAACCCGCAAGGAGTGGCGCTGGGCGATGTGGACGGCGACGGCGACCTCGACCTGGTGGTGGCCAATGGCGGCAGCAACAACGTGAGCGTGCGCCTGAACAACGGCAGCGGCACCTTCGGCAGCGGTTCCAACGTGGCCGTGGCCAACGCGCCCACTTGCGTGGCCCTGGCCGACGCAGATGGCGACGGCGACCTGGACCTGCTTACGGCCGGCAACGGCAACAGCGGCACCATCAGCGTGCGGCTGAACGCCGGAGACGGCACTTTTGGCGGCAGCGCCCAAGCTGCCGTGGGCAACTCGCCGCTGGCCCTGGCCCTGGGCGACGTAGACGGCGACGGCGACGCCGATGTACTGACGGCCAACTACTTGGATAACACGGTGAGCGTGCGCCTGAACACCGGCAGCGGCGTACTGGGCGGTACACAGGAAGTGAACGTGGGCGACCACCCGCGGAGCGTGGCCTTGAGCGACGTGGACGGCGACGGTGACCTGGACCTGCTCACGGCCAATGAGTTTGCCTCCTCGGTGAGCGTGCGTTTGAACAACGGGAGCGGCGTATTTGCCGGAAGCACCGACTACGGGGTCGGCAATTTTCCCAACACCGTGGTGCTGGGCGACGTGGATGGCGATGGCGACGTGGACGTGGTGACGTCAAACGGCACCACCACCAGCACCACCACCGCGAGCGTGCGCTTCAACCAGGCACCGCCCATGCTCACGGCGCTCACGCCGGCTTCGGGCCCGGTGGGTTCCGCCATCACCATCACGGGCACCAACCTAAACAACGCCCTCAGCGTGCGCTTCAACGGCACGGTGGTGGCTCCGGCCGCCTTCGTCAGCAACTCGGCCACCCAGCTCGTGGTGAATGTACCGACGGGGACCACAACCGGCAACGTGACCGTGACCACCCGCGGCGGCGTGAGCAACGGCCTGCTGTTCACAGTGACCGTGGCGCAGCTGCAGGTGAGCCAGGGCAGCACCAACTACCCAGCGGCGGAACCGCCTACGGCTTTGCCGGCCAGGTGCTGAACACCACCAGCCCGGCCGTAACGTTCACCCTCAACAACCCCGGCGGCGCGCCGTTGCTGATTTCCAGCATCGCGGGCACCGGTGATTTCGTCCTCAGCGGGTCCTACCCAGCCAGCGTTGCGGCCGGTGCCACGGGCACGTTCGATGCCACCTTTGCCCCCACCGGGCTGGGTTCGCGCACCGGAACTTTTGTTATCAGCTCCAACATCGGCACCTACACCCTGAACCTGACCGGCACGGGCCTGCAGCCGGTGCCCACCCTCAGCACTCTCACTCCTGCAACCGGGTACGCCGGCTCGGTGCTGACCTTGGCAGGCGCGGCCCTCGACAATGCGTCGGCCATCACCTTCACCGGGCCCAGTGGTGGCGTCAGCACGACTACTGGCTATACGGTCAATGCCGCCGGCACGCAAATCAGCGGCGTGCGGGTACACGCAGGGGTTTCCATTGGTTCCGTGACGGTCACGGTGACCACGCCGGGCGGCACCAGCGCCAGCGTGCCCCTCACCGTGACGCTGCCACCGCCGGTGGTGAGTGGCTTCAGTCTTAGCAATGGGCCCATCGGGACGGTTCTTGTCCTTTTTGGCCAGTATTTTAATGCTGCTTCCGTCGTCACTTTTACCGGTACGAGCGGCAACACCGTCAGCACGGGTTTCGTCGTGAGCAGTGACGGCACCCAAATCAGTGGGGTGGTTGTGCCTACCGGGGCGCTTAGCGGGCCCATCAGCGTTACTACCCCCATCGGCACGGGCAAGAGCACCGCGGTATTCACCCTCATTGGCTCAACATCCAATTTTGTTTACACCGGTGGCCCGCAAACGTACACGGTGCCAGCCGGCGTGACGCGGCTGAAGGTAGATGCTTACGGGGCGTCCTCGGCCAGTCCTAGCAATGGGCACGGGGGAAGGTTACGGCTACACTCAACGTGATACCTGGCGAAGTACTTACCCTAGTGGTAGGCGGAATGGGCACTGCCGGCGTCAATGGTCAATTGTCTTCCGTCGGGCAGGGAGGCTACAATGGCGGCGGGGCGAGTGGGACGGTCATTTCCAGCAATTGCCGGGCTGGCGTGGGCGGAAGCGGTGCCACCGACATTCGCCGCGTGAGTGGGGCCAGTGGGGCCAATCCTTTTGGAAACGGCTCCCTGACGAGTACCCTCGCTAGCCGCTTGCTGGTGGCCGGTGGGAGCGGTGGGGGCGATGGCAGTGCCATAGCAGGCGACGCCGGATTGGCCGGTGCCGGGTACAACAACGGCACTGCCGGCGGCGGCGGCGGCACCAGTAGCGTGGGCGGCGCGGCGGGGCGCGGGGCCCCGTATACCGGCCAGGTAGCGCCCACCGCCGGAAGCTTAGGCCAGGGCGGCACCGGCGGAAGCGCCGTGAATCCATCCACTGGCTGCGGACGGTATACCGGACACGGCGGCGGCGGCGGCTATTATGGCGGCGGCGGCGGCGATGGAGGGGTTATCACGGGTTGTAATCTTTTTGGAAGCAGCGGGGTTTATTACTACGCCGGCGGCGGCGGCGGCGGCGCCAGCTACGTGGAGCCCGCGGCGTTGGCTGCGGGCAATTCCCCCGGCTACGGCTACAATAACGCTGGCGCGGACGGCCGCCTCAGCTTAATCCCGGTATACGCAGCCCCCATTCTAACCAGCTTCAACCCCAGCAGCGGCAATGTGGGCAGCACCGTGGCTCTCAACGGCTTCGACCTGACGGGCGTCACGGCCATCACCTTCGCAGGCTCCGGCAACAACGTGGTGACTTCCGGCTTTGCCGTGAATGCGGCCGGCACAGGCATCACGGGCATCGTGGTGCCGGCCGGCGCCATCACCGGGCCGGTCACGGTCACGACGGGCAGCGGCGCCAGCAATTCCCTTACCTTCTCGGTTGGAGCATTCACTCCGCCCGCGGTCGGCAATTTCCAACCGGGTAACGGCACCACGGGCACGTCGGTCATCATCAGTGGCAATCAATTCAGCCGCCCGGCCTCCGGAGGAACGGGGGCCCACAAGTCCGCAACCGTTGCGGAGGTTACTTTCAACGGCATTCCGGCCACGTTCACGGTCTTGTCGCCGTCGCAGGTGAGCGCCGTGGTGCCTCCCGGAGCCACTTCCGGGCCCATCGTCGTTTCCAACGCCGACGGCACGGCCGCCAGCGAAAAGCCTTTTGTGGTGAACCTGAACGTGACCACCGGCTCGGCTCTCAACCCTGCGAGCGTGCCAGCCGGCTCCTATGGCACCATCACCGTGGCCGCTTCGTGCACGGCCGAGCTCAGCGGGGCCACCACCGTCACCAACGCACTGGTGGTGCAGCCCGGCGGCACCTTGCTCACCAACTGCCAGCCCCTGACGGGTCCGGGCGACTTCACGCTGGCCGATGGGGCCACGCTGCGCATTTGCGACGCCGACGGGGTGAGCCTCGGTGCTAGCACGGGAGCCGTGCAGGTGTACGGGACGCGCACCTTTGGGGCCGGCGCCCGGTATGAGTACCGGGGCACGACGCCCCAAACCACCGGCACGGGCCTGCCAGCCACTGTGGCCGACGTCGTCATCGCCAACGCTGCCGGCGTCACGCTGACCAACCCCACGACGAACATTTCGGGCACCCTGACACTAGCAGATGGCGACCTGATGGTACCAGAAGGCAATGCCCTGACCATCAACAGCGGGGCCACGGCCCTTACCGACACGCGGGTGATTAAAGGGGGCGGCTCGTTTTTGCTCAGCGATGGCGGGCTTCTCAAAACAGCCAATCCATTCGGCATCAGTGCGCTGGGCAGCGCCACGGGTGCGGTGCAAACCATCACGACGCGCACCTTCGACGTTGGGGCCAGCTACGAATACAATGGCACGGCGGCGCAAATCACCGGAACCGGCTTGCGCGACACCCTCCGCAACCTGACCATCAACAACCCCGCCGGCGCAACGCTGACCAGCGACGTGACCGTGAACGGGGCCCTGGCGATGACGAGCGGCGTGCTGGCCACCGGCGCCCGCACCATTGCGCTGGGCGCCACGGGCACGCTCGCGGAACAAGAAGCCAGCTACGTCTTGGGCAAAGTAACCGCAACGCGCCCGTTGGCCGCCGGCACGGCCGAGTCCTTCGGCGGCCTCGGACTGGCCCTGACGCCGGCGGCGGGCTCCACGGCCCCCGGCGCGACGCTGATTACGCGCACCACCGGAACAGCCCTGACTGGAGTGGGCACGAGCCAGAGCATACTCCGTTACTTCGACGTTCAGCCCGCCGTCAGCACCGGCCTGAACGTGGCCATGGATTTCCGCTACTTTGACCACGAGCTCAACGGCATTCCGGCCGCCAACCTGGCCTTGTTCCGCTCGGTGAATGGGGTTAAGCCCTGGACGCCCCAGCGTGGCACATCGGCCGGTCCGAATGTGGTCACCCAGACGGGCATTGCCGACTTCGGGGTCTGGACGCTGGGCAATGTAACCAATCCGCTGCCCGTAGAATTGACCAGCTTCACCGCCAGGGCTGAAAGCCCGGCCGTGGTGCGCTTGGTCTGGGCCACGGCCACGGAAAAGAATAGCGCCACGTTCGACGTGGAGCGAAGCGCGGACGGCCATCAGTTTGCCGCTGTCGGCACGATAGCCGCGGCCGGCACCAGCACGTCCGCTCGGCACTACGTTTTGCTGGATAACCGCCTACCTACCGCTGTTGTTACCCTGTATTACCGTTTGCGACAAGTCGACACGGACGGCTCGGCGAGCTACTCGTCGGTACGAACCGTAACCTTGAAAGGCGCCGCGGCTGGCATGGCTGTGTACCCCAACCCAGCCCGCGCGGAAACCACGCTCACGGGAGCGGTGCCCGGCGCGGTGGTGACGGTCTTTGACGCAGTGGGCCGAGAGGTAGCTAGTAGCCGGGCCGACGCCACCGGTACGGCTGTTCTGGCCTTGCCTAAGGGATTACCCAGCGGCGTGTACGTGGTGCGGAGTGGTACCCACGCCGTTCGACTTACAATGGAATAACCGGCAACGCTTGGTGCACTCACCGAAACGCTCCGACTCATGGTATCGGGGCGTTTCAGTGGTTTGCGGTGACTAGAAATATTCACGCACCTCCGGCAAGTGGTAGCGAGAAATTCAAAACGACAGAACAAGCGGTTCATTCAAATATGCTCTGTGTGTCAAAGCCACTTTGTCATTGTTCGAAAAGCTCCCTCGCGGTTCTGCGCGCCTCAGGCCCCACTCAATTCTCGGGCGACACCACCACTTACCACATCCCCAACACGGCAACGATAGGCGCGAAAACATACATTGTTTTATAATTACTGAGCCCGCAACTGTTCACTTAAACGGTCCGAAAGACAAAAGCGCGCTCAAAGTGCACCTTTCCATAGACAAGTTTGATTGGCTGCAAAGGCGACGCTTGCACCTAGCTGGCGGCGGGTTGTAGCTTGGGCCATGAAAACTCTACTGATGGCCCTCGCGGCGCTGCTGGCGGTTTCTTGCCACTCCCAGAGCTCTGCAGAACAACGTATTGCTGAGTATGTAAAGGCGCAGCTCACAGACCCAAGTGTCTACCAAGCCGTGTCTTTTGGCCCGCCCGTGCCGTTCAGAAAGTCTGACCTCCCCGGTAACCCCACAAGCGATACGGCAAGGGTTGGGGTGAAGATCGCGCACACCTACCTGCTAAAGAAAGGGGCTGGCGAGGCGGATATGGTTGTGACGGGGTTTGTCGTTTTCACGGAAAACAACGAAGTAGCACCCTTAGCAGCAGCGGCAGAGTAAAGACCTCTGGGAAGTTTAGTGAAAGGGTCGTGGCTGTTGCAGAACCCCGCGCGGCCCCGTTGAACGAGACAGATAGGCGACTCAACGCACGGGGGAAGCACTCAGACGGGCCTTTTACGCACGTTTCATCGCTCGCTCACCTGGTTGCGAGACGCACCGAGTTCTGCAACAGCCACGGTCGTGGCTGTTGCAGAACTCGGTGCGTCAACTCCAATGGATGGCTCTATGAGCCAATTCAAGCTAAAAATGCCCTTTTTACACGCGGTTAGGGGCTTGCCTACGCAGTTTCTTGGCCGTTTAGCCTGTTCTGCAACGACCACGAGCGTTTGCTTTGAGTTAACATTGCTTTTCGCAGCAGCCAAACTACACGGCAGGCACATGCCCACTACCGCAGAAGGCCACAAGACCCGCTCCCAGGGGGAGCGGGTCTTGTGGCCTTCTGGTTTCCGAACTGGACTGTTTAGGGGCGGGCAACCGGCCGGCCTTATTCCACCGTGAGGCGCACGGCGCGGGGGCCAGCGCGCACCACATACACGCCGGCGGTCTGCCCGGCGGACAGAACCAGTGCTGCCGTTCCCGAGGCATCCGCGGTGGCGGCCAGCACCTGCCGGCCCAAGGCGTCAAACACCGTCACCCGCGCGCCGGGCGCGGCGCCCGTGAGGGTGGCCGCGCCGCCGTGGGTCGGGTTGGGGTACAGCAGCACGGGCTGAGCGGCCCGGCCGGTGGCGGTGGCCAGGACCACGGTCACCGTCACGGCGTTGGACGTGGAGGCGCAGCCAGTGGCCGGGTCGGTGGCCGTGGCCGTGTAGGTGCCGCTCGTAGCCACGAGGCGGCTGGGGCCGGCGGTGTTGCCGGGGCTGAAGACGAAGGCGGCGCCCGGCAGGGCCGTGGCCGCGTCGTTGGGGCTGCCGTCGGCGTTGAGGCGCAGCACGAAATCCGGGGCCGCGGCATTGCCGTTGTAGGCATTGAATAAGCCCCGATAACCAGCTGGCCGTTGCCCTGCAACGCCAGCGCGTGCACCAGGTTGTTGGCCCCGGCCCCGCCGTTGTTGAAGGTGTTGTCGAGGGTACCGTCGGCGTTGAGGCGGAGCACCCGGTCCGGGGCGGCAAAGTCGCCGTTGTAGGCGCTGAAGTTGCCCCCGATGAGCACCTTGCCATCGGGCTGCACCGCCACGGCCAGCAGGTAGCTGTTGGCCCCGGTTCCGCCGGCATTGAAGCCGGCGTCGAGCGAGCCATCGGCGTTGAGGCGCAGAATTTGGTCCGGCGCCGCCAGGTTGCCGTTGTAAGCGGTGAAGGTGCCGCCGGCCAGTACCTTGCCGTCGGGCTGCACCGCCAGCGCGTACACCACGCTGCTGGTCCCGGCCCCGCCGGCGTTGAAGCTCTGGTCGAGCGCGCCTTCGGCCGTCAGGCGCATCACGAAGTGCGGGGTGTTGGCGTTGCCGTTGTAGGACGCGGAGGTGCCCCCCACCAGCACCTTGCCGTCGGGCTGCAGCGCCAGCGACCACACGATGCCGTCGGCGCCACTCCCGCCGGGGTTGAAGGAAGCATCGAGCGAGCCGTTGGCGTTGAGGCGCAGCACCCGGCGCGGGGCGGCCGTGCTGCCGTTGAAGGTTGAGTAGCTGCCGCCCACCAGCACCTTGCCGTTCGGCTGCACCGCCAACGCGTACACGTAGTCGTCGGTGCCACTCCCGCCGCTATTGAAAGAGGCATCAAGCGAGCCGTCGGCGTTAAGCCGCAGCACCCGGTCGGGGGCAGCGGCGTTGCCATTGTAGCCGGTGAAGATGCCCCCGATGACCACCTTGCCGTCGGGCGTCGTCGCCACCGCGCGCACGATGCCGTTGGCCCCGGCCCCGCCGCCATTGAAAGAAGCGTCGAGCGAGCCGTCGGCGTTGAGGCGCAGCACGTTGTCCGGGGCCGCGGCGTTGCCGTTATAGGCCGTGAAGTCGCCCCCGACGAGCACCTTGCCGTCGGGCTGCAGGGCCACCGCGTACACGGGGCCGCCGAAGCCGCTGCCCTGCACATTGAAGCCCGGGCGGGTGGCCGAGGCCGTGAGCGTGGCGCTGCCGCCGGCGGGCAGGGCCAGCGGGCCGGCGGGCGTGAGCTGCACGGCCACGGCGGGCGGGGCGTTCACGCGCACCACGTTGCTGAAGGCCGTGCCGTTGGCGGTGGCCACGTAGTCGCCCGGCTGGCTCACCACGATACTGGGGCCGGTGGCGCCGTTGTTCCAGGTGTAGGCCAGCCCGGTCTGCGTCCCGTCGTTGAGGCCGCCATCGGGGTTGAGCCGCAGCAAGGCGTCGGGGGCCGCCAGGTTGCCGTTGTAGGCCGTGAACTCGCCGCCGGCCAGCACCTTGCCGTCGGGCTGCACGGCCACCGCCCGCACGTAATTGTTGGCCCCGCTGCCGCCGGCGTTGAAGGCCGCGTCGGGCGTGCCGCTGGCGCTGAGGCGCAGGAGGTAGGCCGTCGCGGCCGTTCCGTTGTAGGTGGTGAAGCCGCCGCCCACCAGCACCTTGCCGTCGGGCTGCAGCGCCAGCGCAAACACCAGGCCGTTGGGCCCGCTGCCGCCGGCGTTGAAACCCGCGTCGAGCGAGCCGGTGGCGTTGAGGCGCAGCACCCGGTCCGGGGCGGCCGTGCTGCCGTTGTAGCCCGTGAACTGGCCCCCGACCAGCACTTTGCCGTCGGGCTGCAGCGCCAGCGCGCTCACCGCGCCGTTGGCCCCGATGCCGCCGGGGTTGAAGCCCGTGTCCACGTCGCCGCCGGAGGTGAGGCGCATCACGTCGTTGGGGACGAAGCCGCCGTTGTAGTTGTTAAACAGGCCCCGACGAGCACCTTGCCGTCGGGCTGCAGCGCCAGCGCATTCACCACGCCGTTGGTGCCGCCCGCGCCCACGGGGTTGAAGCTCGTGTCGAGCAAGCCAGTGGACCGAAGACGCATCACGTAGTCCGGGGCGGCGGGGTTGGTGTTGTAGGCCGTGAAGCCGCCGCCCACCAGCACACTGCCATCGGGCTGCACGGCCAGCGCATACACGGCGCTGCTGGCCCCGGCCCCGCCGGGGTTGAAGCTCGTGTCGAGGCTGCCGTTGGCATTGAGCCGTAGCAGGTAGTCGGGGGACGAAGCCCCGTTGTAGCTCACGAAGAAGCCCCCGACGAGCACCTTGCCATCGGGCTGCAGGGCCAGCGCGTACACCGCCCCATCCACGCCCGCCCCGCCGGGATTGAAGGTGTTGTCGAGCGAGCCGTCGGGGTTGAGGCGCAGCACGCCGCGGGGGGAGGCCGCCCCGTTGTAGGCCGTGAAGTCGCCGCCCACCAGCACCTTGCCGTCGGGCTGCACCACCACCGCCCGCACGATGGAGTTGGCCCCGCTGCCGGCCCCGTTGAAGCCCGGGATGGTGGCCGTGAGCGTCAGGGTGCTGCCGGGGCAGAGGGTGAGCGGGCCGGCGGGCGTCACCGTCACGATGGGGGCCTGGGACCGGGCCGCGCCGGGCAGCAGCAAGGCCAGCAGGGTGAGCAAGCCGCCCAGCCAAGCGGCGGGGGCAGCACAGAAAGTAGAGAAGCGCATGGCGTTGGAATAAGAATGAGCGAAAGCAACCACCCCCTTCTCTTGCGAAGCGGCGGCCAATAGATTCCGTAGGAAATAATAGGGAACCAAAGCTACGGCCGAAACCGACGCGGCAGCCCGACAGGAAGACGCGGCTTTTCAGGCGACCCCGAACAACAAAACAACCGCTTTCCCGGGCGGAACAACGGCTGTTTGACCTAGGTGTGCAAGCTAGTTGCCGCTTATTCCACCACCAGCTTAAAGGCCCGCCCGATAAATGCCTCTTCTAGCGGTGTCATAAAATTCCCGTTTAGCGCCCTGGCAAAGATGCAGGGAGCAAGTGAAGTAAAAAGCGGCCTCCAAAAACGGTTAAGAAAACGGTCCGAGTAGCAAAAGGAGGGTTATCTATAATGGAGAAATCTCGTCTATGTGAATGCGCCCAGTCCCTCGCAAGTGCAGCGGGATGGTTGCCTCTTTAGACTTGAACAGATACTCATACGCCTTCTGGCTGGGGGATGACTCTGTCAAGGTATCTGCGAAGGTGATGTGAACGGGAACGACGAAGATGTCATTCAACCCGCAGTCCGCGCAATGAACATGCTTGGGTACGGGGCCCGGGGCCGTAAGAACGAGCATCTTTTCCTTAAAAGGGCTTCGGATTTGCCCGTAAGTAGTTGGCCCAATGACCCAATACCACCGATTCGTGTAAAAGGCCAATCCAGTCCCCGCTTGGCGTAACGAGGCGAGCAGGTTGGTTGTGTCCAAGTGGCACACGGGAAAGAACTTCATGTCAAACGAGCCATCCTGCCCTTGCCCCCTTTGAACGACCAACAAGCCCTTTCCCGAGAACTTGCCGCCCGGGGGAATGTCACAGCCCTGGTTCGGCGCACAGGCAGATAGCAGCCATAGTAGGCCAATCCCAAGCGGCTTAATTCTCATATACCAATCACCCATGGAACATACAGGCGCATAAATCTACAGCCCTGTTTCAGTTACTAGTGGTCTGTGCTTGGGTTCAGCCAAAGGGTCGCAAAGGCAGCCACAAACGGCGAAAAAAGAAGACCCGCCGCTAGTTCAACTGCGCCCGGGGCTTTTTAAACAGCAGGAACAGTGCACCAACGCGGGTCCCGTAGTGGATGAGAGTACTGACCACATTTAAGAGGTCCATGTTCTTCGCCGAGAACGTGGTGCGGTAACTAATCAAACTACCCAGCAACGCCAGCACGAACAGCATGAGCAGCATCACCTTCGCCCAATAATGCCCGCGCCGGATGGCGTAGAAGAGCCCGCTGTAGAGCAGGGCGACGACCGCCAGCCCGCCGGCAAACAGCGCGTTCGATGCCTGATTGCTAGTGGGCATCAGGAGGTGACGAATTAGCGCAAGCGTCACGGTGAGGGCAAGGCTGCCAAACAGCAGATTAGACGCCAAGATGTCGTTCGTTGGCGGTTGAGCGGTTTCCATGGGGCGGAGCAAGGATATATCCAAAGGTAGCCGCCGAGCATGTCGGCCAGCCTGACTATTATCGGTCTGGTTCACGAAAACGGTACTACGTTGAACGCGCGTTGTGCAAAATAAGGAGCGTTTACGGCTGGGGCACACCACGCCCTCCGTTGCAGGAAAAGCGGGCTGCCTGTCCGGGTATAATGCAGAAAAAAATAAACAAGTTGCAGATTTTGCGACGCGGGGCGCTTACCTTTCGTGAGCTGTTCGTTTGCGCGGCGTCGTTGCCCGTTGCCTCGCCGGCAACGGGTGGCCCCGCCCGTTTCTTCCCCGTAGCCCCGCGTCCCATGCCCCGGTTCTCCTCCGCGCTTTGCCTGCTGCTGGCCGCGCTGCCCGCCGCCGCGGGCGCCCAAACCATCGCCGCCTTTTCCCCCGCCGCCGGCCCGGTGGGCACGGTGGTCACGCTCACCGGCACGGCCCTGGAAACGGTCACCGCCGCCGACTTGAGCGGCACCGGCTGCCTGATTCTGGACCAAGCGCCCACCACGTTGCGCCTGCTGGTCCTGCCCGGGGCCGCGACCGGTCCCCTCACCGTCCGCGGCGGCGCCGCCGCGACGGCCGGGACGTTTGCCGTCATGCCCACGGCCCTGGTCCAAACCCAGCAGGGCCCCAAGCTGGTCGGGACCGGGGTGGTCACCGCTGCCGACCAAGGCCGGGCGTTGGCCCTCTCGGCCGACGGCAATACCTTGGCCGTCGGCAGTCCGGCCGACGCCGCCGGGAGCGGGGCCGTGTGGGTGTTCGCCCGCACCGGCACGGCGTGGTCCCAGCAGGGGGGCAAGCTGATTGGGGCCGGGGCCGCGGGGGCCGCCGCGCAAGGCGCGTCCGTGGCCTTGTCGGCCGACGGCCGCACCTTGGCCGTGGGCGGACCGGCCGACAGCGGGGCCGGGGCCGTGTGGGTGTTCACGCGCACCGGCCCCGGCTGGGCCCAGCAGGGGCCCAAACTGGTCGCCAGCGGCGCCGGCGGGCCGGTGGTCAGCCAGGGCGAAGCCGTCGCCCTGTCCGCCGACGGCCACACCTTGGCCGTGGGCGCCCCCCGGTCCGACAACGGGGCCGGCGCCGCGTGGGTGTTCACGCGCACCGGCACCGCGTGGGCGCCCCTTGGTACGAAACTCGTCGGGACCGGAACGGCGGGCGCCGCGCAAGGCACGTCCGTGGCCTTGTCGGCCGACGGCCGCACCTTGGCCGTGGGCGGACCGGCCGACGCCGGGAGCGGGGCCGTGTGGGTGTTCACGCGCCACGCCCTGGGGTGGACTCAGCAGGGGCCCAAACTGGTGGGCACCGGGGCCAGCGGCCCCGCCGCCCAAGGCACGTCCGTGGCCTTGTCGGCCGACGGCCACACCTTGGCCGTGGGCGGCCCGGCCGACGACGGCCGGTTCGGAGCCGTGTGGGTGTTCGCGCGCACCGGTGCCGCGTGGGCCCAGCCGGCCCCCAAGCTCGTCTGCCGCGACGGCAGCCGGGGCGTCGTGCCCGGGCCCTTGGCGGTGGACCTGGGCCGGGCCGTGGCCGTGTCCGCCGACGGCCGGGTGCTGGCCGCCGGCGGCCCGGCCGACAGCCGCAACGGGGGGGCGCGTGGGTGTTTGTCCGCCAGGGCGCGGGGTGGGCCCAGCCCGGGCCCAAGCTCTACGGGACCGGCCTGGTGCCCTTCGGCGCCGGTCCGTGGAACCTGGGCGCAACCTTTGGCGGCGCCGTGGCCTTGTCCGCCGACGGCGCGACGTTGGCCGCGGGCGCCGTCCGCGACAGTTCTCCCTCCGCCGGCGGGCCCGTCGGGGCCACGTGGGTGTTTTCCGGCGCCAGCGGCGGGCCCCTGGGCACCCGGGCCGCGGCGAGCGCCCGCGCCAGCTTTTACCCCAACCCGGTGGCCGGCGCGCTCACCGTCGCCGGGGGAGCCGCCGCCGGGACGTTGCGCCTGCGCGACGCGGCGGGCCGCGCGGTGCTGGCCCAGGCCTACCGCCGCGGCCAGCCCGTCGACCTCTCGGCCGTGGCCCCCGGCCGGTACTGGCTGCAACTGGACCAGGAGCCTCCCTTGCCGCTGCTCAAACGCTAGGTTGGGGCGACGGCGCGGGCGCCCCCCAGGCGGGCGTTAGTCTGCACACAATCCATGTTCACTTTAACGGTGCTTTCGCCGGTTGCCCCTGCCATGAATTCCCGTCGCCCGTCGGGGCGAGTGGCGCTGGAAGCGGGCCCCCGCCGCTCGCCCCGTGCGGTTGCCGGCCGCGGGGCGAAAGTACTTTCTAGGAGTTTCTAGGACTTGGCGAAAGTCCTAGAAACCCCTAGTAAGTACGAGCAACCCCTAGTAAGTACGAGAAACCCTAGAAAGTACGAGAGGCGCTTGGCACCGATGCAATGCTCCTGGAAAGTACGAGATGCTCCTAGTAAGTACGAGTTGCTCCTAGTAAGTACGAGAAAGTCCTTTCGCCCCGCTCGTTTAACGCGCGGGCCCGCGTTCGACGCCGGATTGGGCACTTTTCCGCGGGCCCTAGGCATAACGAGGATTTAGAGTCGCTACTTTGCAAGGGTGATAGAAAGAGATAACCGCCAAACCCTTCTTTACCTGCTGTTGAGTACGGTCGTGTTGGTCGGCTTCGTACTCTGGCACTACCCGCCTGGCCGGGCCACCGACCCAGCCAACGGAATGGTGCTGGAGCCTACCAGTGACGTTCCTCGTCTGCGCATTGCCTGGGCTGTCGCGCGTACCTCCGTCCTGTTGCTAGCACTGCCGGTTTTGTATGCGGCACTCCGGAAGCCATCAGCCCGCCATCTGTGGGTCGTGTGGGTGTTGCTCGTTGCCTGCTGGCTGTTTGCAGGGGATTGGTACCCCAATGTAGACTAAACCCGCGCCTGCTGAGCATTTAGCAATTCGAGCCATCGTCCACGCAAAGGGTAATTTCAGTTGTTGCGCAAGCGTTCTTGCTCTTCCCGCACCAACTGCTGCAGCTCCGCTTCCGACGGCAGGTTTACCTGGTACTTGCTGACGAAGAGTTGCTCGGCCAGGCCCGTGGTCGCGTAGCGCACGAGCGTGTCGTTCTTCTGCGCGCACAGAATCAGCCCCACCGGCGGGTTGTCGCCTTCGGTCATCTCCTGCTCGCGGTAGTAGTTCAGGTACACGTTCATCTGCCCCGCGTCGGCGTGGCTGAACGCGCCAATCTTCAGGTCCACCAGCACGTGGCACTTCAGGATGCGGTGGTAGAAGACCAGGTCGATGAAGTAGTGCGCGTTGTCAAACGTAATGCGCTTCTGCCTCGCCTCGAAGCAGAAGCCCCGCCCCAGCTCCACCAGAAACGTCTGCAGGTGCGCAATAATCGCCGCTTCCAAGTCGCTCTCGCTGTAACGGGCCCGCTCCTCCAGCCCCAGGAATTCCAGCACGTAGGGGTTTTTCACCACGTCGACCACCGCCAGCGGCTGCGCGCCGGCGTGGCCGGCCAGCACCGCGGCCTTGTCGGTCGAGAGCCCCGTGCGCTCGTACAGCGCGGACTCAATGGCCCGCTTCAACTCCCGCACCGACCAGCTGTTTTTCACCGCGTGCACCTCGTAAAACGCGCGCTGCAGCGGCCGGTCCAGGGCCAGCAGTTCCAGAAAGTGCGAGAAGCTCAGCCGGTTCAGCAGCAACTCCGGCGCCAGGCCCGGCAGGGGCTGGGAGTCGCCCGCCGGGACCGGCGCGGCCGACGGGAAAGGCGTCGACGCGTCCCCAAAGCCCGTTCGGTGCAATTCCGCAGACACCGTCTGCAACATCCGGGGGTAGGCCCGGTAAAATTCGCGGCACTGGTACAGCCGCCGTTCCGCGAGCCCTTTGACGCCGTGCAGGCGCCGCGCCAACTCCGGCAGCAGGCGCTCGCCGTACGCGGCCCGGTCGCTGCCGCGCTGCTCGTACTCGGCGATGTGCCAGCCGATGAGCCAGTTGCGCACCGTCAGCCAGTAGTTGATCTGTTGCGCGGCCGCTCGTTGCGTTTGGGCGTGGAGCTGCCCAATCTGTTCCGCCAGCCGCGAAAGCGTCGTTTCTTCCATCGGGGCCAAGTTACGCGGGTCCCGTGGGTCTGCCGCGAGGCGGCAACCACAAAAAAGCAGATTCTTTACCAGAAAATTGGCCCCGACTATCGTTCACTTTAACGGTCCGAAGAGCCGAAGCAAGCTTATCGCCGCTTCTTTCTTACCTCCTGCACCCCGCAGGCCACGAGAATGAGCAATGCCAAAAAGAAGGGAAACAGCCGGCCCCACAGGGGCAACGCCGTCGGCGTGGAATAAAAGGGCCCCGCGGCGACGAGAGCCGGCCGCGTCCACAGCACGGCAGCGAGCAACCAGGCCCACCCGACAAGACGTAGTTGCATCAAACGAAAGCAACGCCTGTTCCGGCAAAGGGTGGATAGCCTCGTGCGCCATGCGACCATGTGGCGCGGCAGGCCCTTTCTCTCCGCCACGAGCCGGTCAGTACACCGAGCAGACGGGTGCCTGCTCGATGACGGCCACGGGGCTTGTCGCTGCGCTTACGGCTTGCGCCGCGTGCTTCACAAGTGAAGCCAGCAAAGCCCCGGCTGCTGGACGCATCCGGGGCTTCGGAATAAGGTAGACAAGAACGCGCACCTCCACGCGACGCCTCGAGCGGGGCGTGGCTCGCCCGGTGGTCAGGAGCCGACCGACTGCGGGCCGGGGCCACGGGGAGGCCCTAACCGTGCGCTTGCGTCCGGGCGGGCGGGCGAAGAAGCGGGGGCCAGCACCACAAAAACATCAGTCAATGTTCTGCTGGTATCCCGTTCGCTGGTTCCACTCTATGGCCCTTCGCAACCCGGGCTGGCCGGGACGCCCGCCGGATGCCGATGACACACGGAAGGTGTAGTCGACCCATTTTCCTGCGGGAATCACCCGGTCGGTTAGGTCCACGGACCCGCCCTGCCAGCAGGACGACCCGTCCCCGTTGTTTTGGTAGGCTTCGTTTTCTTTGAGTGTGATGGGGAAAGGATTCATGTTGGCGATGAATATGTGATAGGTCCAGCCCCAACAGGTCGCCCCTTCTCGTTGGAAATCCGACACGAGGCGCCAGGAGACGGAGACTTTTCCTCTGGATTGCAAGCTATAGTCCCCTTGCGCGTGCGCGGAATAAACCGTGGTCAGGAGCAGGAGAACGAATGCCGTTTTGAACAGGGAAGGTTTCATGTCATGAATGGGAAAAGGTGGGAAAACACGCGTTCGGCTTGCCGTCGGGTGAACGCCGCCTTGTCGGCCCCGCAAGCCGGCCTTTCGCCGGGCTAGGCGCCGGCTCATTTGTCGTACCACGTGTGGGCAATGTAAACCCCCTGCCCCCCGCGTTCGAGGCACTCATTTTTCGCCCGGGTCTGGGCATCCGTCGCATTCGAATATCCGCCGGAAGCGCCGACCGTCCGGACACCGGCCGCCGTTTGGCCAATCGCAATGGCTCCGTACCCTTTCGAACCCGTCGAATAGATGGAATACGGGCTTGTGCCCCCCATGCTTTGGCACCGCTGGTAGGCGCAGTTGGCTACGTCGTTGTTGCCGTAGCAATAGCCGTACGCGCCGGTTTGCGAGCACAAGTAGGCCGCCATCTGCGCTTTTCCTTGGAACGAAGCGGCAATTAACAAAAAAGTGAACGCGGCGATTTTCATGGTGAGGAGGTTTAAGTGGGGCATGCTTTGGGGAACGTGAGGCAACCGCAGCACATGGGAACCGCTGACGGCCTGCCCCGTGGCGCTCCCGGGCAGACAACGCCGCGACGCGCACGGGACTAATTTGACTCTAATGTAGCAATCGTTATAGTAAATACAAAAGTGTTAATATTTATATTAATAAAATATTTTATCTCCAATGTTCTATTCCCATAAATGGCTTGAATTCATGCCCGTAATGGCTTGTGTCAATGCTTGTTGATTTCCCGTGCGGGCAGTTGCCATAAGCGGTGCCCCAGGGGCAGCAAATGGGCCAACTGAGGCAGGACGGACGCCCATCCTTTCGTGCGGCACCGGCAAAAGGATGGGCGTTTGCTTGATGCCACAAAGAAGCCCCGGCGGCGGGACACCCCCGGGGCTTTGGTAGCAAGAGGAAACGAAGGGCTGGTTGAACCGCAGCCGCTCGAATGGCTCAACGCAGCGGGGGGGCGAGGGCGCGGACGAAACGGGGCACGGGCGGAGCGGTTGGGGATGAGGAGCGGTTGGGGATAAAAGGTATGACCAGGCCCACCACGATCCCGCCGCGACAAGGGCGGGAGGTACGGGCGCCGTGACGGCCTTGAGGCCCGGCCGTGGCGGTCGTTCGAAAAACCCACTGCGCCACCAAGCCCACCACTCATTCTACGACCGCTTTCAGACGCGATCCGTTTCATTCGAGAATAGGTAGTTTTGCGAATACTAAAATGTCTGTCTAATCCATTCTCGAAAACTGTTAACTCTGAAGGTTGCATGGTTTGCTAATGGCATCTTAAATCGGTGGATCAGTAAGAACGAATTGGTCCAAGTAGGACAGACGTTTCAGTAGCCCCGGCAAGGGAGCATATACCCTTTACCCGCACAGTTACGGGCGCCTCCCGGTGACCAGCATCTCGTTGGCCTTCAAAATCAATGGTAACACTCTGCCCCTTCAACGTCAGGCTGAGACGGAGAATGTGCTGGACCGTGTTGGTGAAGTGTAGAAACCAGGTGAGGACCAGCGGGGCCACCTGTTTAAAGCGGGTAGGTGAGTTGCCAACCTGCCGGAAAAGCGCGGGCAGCGGTGAGGCAGCTAAATCGTTGAATCCCCCACTGAAGAGCCACCGCATTGGGCCTTGTTCCAGAGGCTGCGTGTTCAGCAGGAGCAGCTCGGCTCTTGCTTGTGCCTGCATATCGGGCGTAAGATTACTGTATGTCACCTCCGTGCGGGCAATGAGCTCCTGCGTGTCGGCGGTTAGGTGCCAGGTTTCTCGGTTGTTTTCCGTCACGGCGTGCAGGTCTTGTTGCGTGCAGCGGTAGTAATGCCACCTAAAAACCACGCTGGCCAAGCCGTCGCCGGACTGACGCAGGGTGGTAAGAAAAGCGACTTGGGAAGGAGTTGCGGGGCGCAAGGCCATTTCCAGCTGCTTCCCAATTTTTGCATGATGTACGGGTACGACTTCCCACTCTCCGCTGCGCTTTACCAGGAGTGCCTGCTGTGTGCCAGAGGCGCTGGCAGTTGCACGTTTGGGAGCAGCTGTTACCGACGCTGCCTTTGGGAGTCCGCGAGTTGTCGTCTTTTTATCCGTTTCGGCTGGCGCTGCTGCCGGCTTCTTGGTTGCCTTATTTGTAACAGCCGCAGACGTAACCACTGGCTTAGCCACTGCCTTCTTTGCCGGTGCCATGAAAATCTCGTGTACCCGTTTCGCCACTTGGAAAAGTGTCTGATTCACCTGGCCTTCAGAGAGTAAGTCCAGCGGCTGGTCAGGGCTATTTACTGCCTGAAACTCACTGAGGGACGTCAGTGGGAAGGCACTGGTGCTCAGCAGTAAGGGTAAAATGATAGTGCCTTCCTTGGCGGCAGCCTTCAGCAATGGGGGTAGCTCATCGGAGTTGATAAAGTCCGAAGCCAGAAAATTGGAACTGATGAGCAGAATGGCTACCCGTGTTTTAGCAAGCGCACTTTCAATTTCTACCCGCCACTTGTCCCCCGACCGCAGCTTGGTATCTACCCAAACATTGATTTTGAAATCACGCTCCAGTGGCTTTAGGTGCGTTTTCAGCCGTTCCATCCAGGCTTTGTCGCGCTGACTGTAGCTGATAAAGATGTCGGTGCGGGCCACCACGGCTTTTTTAAGTGCACGCTTCGCCAGAGCTGCCGGTTTAGCGGGAGCCACTTTCTTGACCGCAGCAGCAGTGGATTTCTTGGTGGGTGCTGGTTTTTTGGTGGGCATGCGGCAAGTAAGTTAAGCTAGAAAATTAACTCTCTAATTGGATTGAAGCGATTAATAGGACCCCTAAATATTCACCACTCAAGCAAGCCCTGCAGCTCGGCTTCTACCGCTTGCCAGCTCTGGTCCAAGTTCACAGTAGCAACCCGGAGCCGGTGGGCAGTATCGAGGAGTTGATAGGAGTGCCGCAGCTTCCCATCTACCACAGGGTAGAGTAGCAGCCCATCCACTGGGCGGGTAGGTTCCTGGCGTTGGGCGTGCTGCACATACGCAAAGAGCTGGTAGAGGTGGGCGGATATAATCTTTTCTTGTTTGTAGTTCTGTTTGAGGGCTTTGCGGTAGTACTTGCAGTCCAGGATAAGCTTGCGGGTAGGGCTAGTGAGTGACACGTCCGTTTGCATGATGGGCAGCAAGGCTTTGGCTTCATCAGTAGCCGGTTTAACAGCCCACTTTAGCGTCTCCGAGCCCACTTTGTAAGTCTTTTGACGCCGTCGGTAGAAGTTGCGTACGAACCGCTCGAACAGGGCGGCCATCCGCTTGTCGTTGCCCGTGAAGTTGCGGAATAACCGCTCGCCAGCTTCCTGCGTGAGCAACACTTCCTCGTGCACCAGCTGGCAGACGCTGAGCAGCAAACGGTAGTGAGCCGTATGCCGGTGCAGCACCACTTGGTCATATACCCGGATGTCGGGCACGGCTATCAGGTCCACGTCGGCTAGGCGCACGTACAGCCCTCGGATTTCCCGGCGCAAGGACTTGTCCAGCTCCTGGGCCGTGAGCAAATGATACAGTGCGGACTTGAGCAGCCGGTTTACGGGCACATCGTGGCTCAACTCGTCGAAGGCGCACCAGCCCCGGGCCGTGAGCAGGGTTTGCTGCCGGATGGATTCACTGAGCAGCAGCTTGCCCCGAAGGCGGCCGGTCAGCTCCATTTCGGGCACGTAGTCGCGGGCCAGGCCGCGCTTGAGCACGTGCGTGGTGCCCTGCACGAGTACCCGCGCCAGCAGGTCCAGCATCGAGTCGGCGGGCTCGGCCGTTACGGCTACCTCGTCGGCCTCATCGAGCTGGTCCCAGGCGTAGGTGAGCAGGTGGTAAAGGTTCTGAACCGGGATGCTCATGCCGGGCCGTGCAGCGCCGCAATGGCTTTGTTCGCCTTGGTTTCGCTATCAAACCAATACTCCCGCAGCAGAGGAGCTAGGTCGTGGCTCACAATGGCTTCCCACCAAGCAGCCGGTGTTTCCTCGCCCAGCGGGGTACAGAAATAGCTGTGACCAATTAGGAAGCCCGAGCCTAAGTTTTTATCCTCCTTGATGGCCAGGTTCAAGGCGGCTACCCGTGTTAGAATATCGGCTGCCATTTCTTCCGGAATATGGTTGCCGATTAGCTGCTGGCGGAGCTTGTCGCCCAGCATCGGTACCAGGTCCACGAAGGTGAAGCGCCGCCGCAGCGCGTAGTCCACCAGGGCCAGCGAGCGGTCAGCCGTGTTCATCGTGCCGATTATGTACAGGTTGGGCGGCACGAAGAAGGGCGCTTCGCGGGGCTTGCGGTAGGTGAGGGGCAGGGCGTAGGTAGCGTTGCGTTTATCGGCTTCCAGCAGCATGAGCAGCTCCCCGAAAATCTTGCTCAGGTTGCCCCGGTTGATTTCGTCAATAAGGAAAAAATAGTCCTGCTTCGGGTCGTCGTGGGCGCGCTGCACGAAGTCCACGAACACGCCATCGGCTAGCTCGAAACCGTTGGTAGCGGTAGGGCGCCAGCCCCGGATGAAATCCTCGTAGCTGTAGCTCTGGTGAAACTGCACGAGCTGCACCCGGCGGTTGTCCTGCACGCCCATTTGCAGCCAGGCCAGGCGGCGAGCCACGTAGGTTTTGCCCACGCCGGGTGGACCCTGCACAATAATGTTTTTCTTGCGCTTGAGCGCGGCCTGCAGGTGCTGAATCTGGGCGGTGCTGAGAAACAAGTCCTGCTCGGCTTCGGCCAGCGTGTAAGGCCTGGGAGGGGACGGCACTACCGGCTTCTCTGCCGGCGGCAGGGGCTGCGGCTTCCCAATCTGCTTCAAGTGCGTGGCTTCGGCCAGCTCCGCCAGAATGGGTTTGAGGAAGGTGTGGTAGCTGGTGATGCTGGTGAGCGTTTTGGTGGGCACCCCAGGGCCGGCCTTGTCCTCCATCCAGCCTTCCAGAAGCCAGTTCACCGCACGGATGTTATTGTGTACCGTCCGGGCGGTGTCGAAAGCATAGTCTCCCGTTACCTGACCGATGCCGAGAATCTTACGGCGGCCAATCTTCACTACTACGTAGTCGCCGGGACGGATTTCGTGACAAAACTGCCAGCAGGCCAGCATATTATTGTTGTGGGTGGTGTCGCCACCGTAGTGCTGTTTCAGCGCATGCCGCAGCTCCTCATCGTTGGCGTACTGGCGCAGGTCGCCCAGGGCTTCCCAACCGATGGACATGACGCCTTCGGCCTGCCAGGCTTTCCAGAACGTGCCGCCCTCGCCGGCGCCAATGGCCCAGTAGTTGGGGCTAAAGGCCGGTTCCGGCGCCGGCGAGGTATAGTTGGCAACTGGTTCGGCGACTTCGTCCGGGCCGGGCTGTTCTAATTTTGCAAGGCCCGCCGGGGGCGGATTTTGCTGTGCGTAGGCCTCCAGGATTGCCGCCCACTGACTGGTGCGGTTCCAAACCATGCTGCCGGTATTGAAGGGCGTGCCGGTCAGATCTACGGGCGTCGTCACCAGCCATTCTACGGGGCAGTAGTGGGGCGGCTGCCCATTGTCGTGCGCAAAGTGGCCGGTGGCCTGGCCGATGCCCAGCACCCGGCGCGGGCCCCGCGTGACGATGACGACGTCGCCGGGCTGCACCTGGGCTAGCAGCTGCGAGCCGTCGCCATTACCGTTGCCCTCGGTGGCGGGGCTGGTCAGCAGCTGGTGGAACAGCGGCCGCACCACGCCTTGCTGGCGAAACTGTAACCACACTTCCGGGCTGGCTTCTACTTGCGTCGCCCAGTAATTACGTTTTTTGGGGGCCGGAACGGCCGAATTCAGAGACATAGGGTAGAATAGGGGTTGCTGCTATACGCGGCGGCAAGATGCATTATTTGCCTGCACTTGTTTAAGCAAACTACCTTAAATCTATATCTCTCTTACCGTGTTCAGGAAGTCATCCAGTTTGTATGCCCCGTCTACTACGCGGCGCTCGTATACCATGAAGTAGCGGAAGGCGTTGCCGGCTTTTTGTGCCCAGGTGGCCCCCAGCTTGATTTTCTGCTCGGCGTCGAGGTGGTCGCCCTTGGTTTCGACCACCAGCGTTTTGCCGCTTTTCGTCTGGATGATGAAGTCAGGGTAGTGGTTCAGGAAGCCGTTGATGCGGAATCCTTTGCCGCGCTCCAAGTTGCGGGTCCAGAAGGCGATGTTGGGCAGGTTGGCGATTTCGTTGATGACCTTCTCCTCGAAGCCGTTGATTTTTCCCTCTTGTTCATACAGCGACTTGGTGATGTCCTTGCTGGTGTCGCCGGGCGCAATCTGCGTCGGAAAGGCGTAGGCGGGCTGGATAAAGGCCTTGTCTTGGTCGAGGAAGTTGCGGAATTGCTTGTAGGCGTAGTCCTCCGACAGCAACTTAATCTTGTCCTTGATTTTGCTGGTGTAGGTGTACTCGTGGTTGGCGAAGTCGGTGAACTGCTCGTCGGTGAAGTCTTCCAGAATGCGCTTTACGTAGCGCTCAATCTCCTTGTCGGCAATGGGGTAGAGGTTACCGATAAGGTCGAGGATGCGGCGCGTGAAGTTCTTCACGCGGCTGTCTTTGCGGCTAGGGTCGAGAATGAACGCCATGATGCGCTCCTTGGCGTCGCCGTCGATGCGGGCGAAGCTGGGCGTGGCTTCCTTCTTGGTTTCGTCGAGGTCCACTTTGTAGAGCTCCGCCGACACACCGTCGAACTTGATGTTGGTGTCGGCCTTGCCCAGCGGGAAGCCTTCGAGCAAGTATTCCTTTTCCAGCAGCACGGCCTGGCTGCCTTCGCCGCTGTCGAAGAGGCTGGCGGCGGGCTTTTTCCAAAAGAACTGCGGTAGCACCAGCGCGGCGGCCTGCTCGCGAAATATTTCCTTGATGGGATAGGTCTTCACGAGCGATTGAAGCACGGTGGGCAGGGGCGGGGCGCCGCCGGCGGTGCTGGCGGCCACATTTTTTTCAAACTCGGCCTGTTGGGCCAGGGCGGCTTCTGCAATGGCTTGCACCGAGCCGGTAGCGGCCAGTGGGTCGGCCACCGACACGGCCGCGGTGGCTTCGTCGCTGGCCGTGGCCAGCGGCGCAATGCGGCTGGTGTCGATGTCGGCCAGGTCATCGGCCGCGGCAGAGGGTGCGTCGAAGTTCAGCGGGGCCTGCACGAAGCTTGTCAGCGGGTCGGGCTGGGGCGCGAGCGTGGCCGGGTCGGCCACCTTGTAGTCGCGGGCGCTGAAACCGGCCTTGTTGAGGCCCACCACGATTTTATCCAGCGTCTCCATGAACTTGCTGGAGGCTGTCAGCACGTAGCTCATGTTGAGCATGGGCGCGGCGTGCGGCGCCACGTAGGGCTGGCGCAGCACGCGGCCCAGAATCTGCTCCACGTCCACGGCCGACGACTTATCGGCCAGCGAAGCCAGGATGTAGGCAAACGGCGCGTCCCAGCCCTCTTTCAGGGCATTCACCGTGATGATGTAGCGCACTTCGCACTTGGGCGAAGCCAAGTCCTCGTTCTTCAATTCGTTGAGGCCGGCCGTCTTGATGCGGATGTGGCTTTCCGGAATTTTCAGGTCGAGGAGCTTCTTTTTCAGCTGCTCGAAGGTGGTGTTGTCGTCGGCTATTTTGGGCTGGGCCTGAAACAGCACGATGGGCCGGATGTAGCGCCCGCCGGCTTTCTGCTCCTGCTTGGCCTGCAGCTCCAGGTTGCGTTGCAGCTGCAGGGCCGAGTTGATGACTTCCGTGCGGTCGTTGTGGTTGTAGACGATGACGGGCAGCTTCACCATGTGCTCCTTTTTGAGCGCCAGCGCGTCCACGAAGCTGATGAGGTTGCTGTTTTTGCGGGGAGTGGCCGTCAGGTCGAGGATGAACGAGGGGTTTAGGTTCTTGAGCATGTCCACGCTCAGGTCGCTTTCCGCGTTGTGGCTTTCGTCCACCACTACCACCGGGTTCAGGGCCTGAATCACGCGCATGAGGGTAATGTCCTCGTCATCTCCCAGCAGCGTGCCGAAGGACTGCAGGTTGCCGTTTTCCTGGTACACCTTGCGGTCTTCCTTGTTTTTGGCCCGCAGGCTGTCGAAGCTCAACACCACCAAGCTCAGCTGCTCTTGCACGCTGCTGGCCGAAAAGCCGCTGCCTTGCAGCAGGGCCGCTTTGTCGTATACCTCCACGCGGCCAGCGAAGTGGGTGTTGATTTTCTGGCGGTAGGGGTGGCCGACATCTTTCAGGTTGCGCAGCGTCTGGTCGAGGATGGTGATGGATGGCACCAGCCACACCACGGCCCTGGGCCGGTCCACCGGAAAGGCCCCGAAGATGGTGCGCAGCGCGTTGGCCGCCAGGAAGGTTTTGCCGCCGGCCGTGGGCACCTTGATGGTGACGTGTGGCACGCCCGGCACCGTGTTTTTGTAGGGCTCGATGGCCGTGCCCGGAAACGGCTGTAAAGGCGTGCGCAGGTGCGCGGCCCAGAAGTCGTGGAAGGCATCGGGCAGGTTTTTGGTGGCCTGCACGCAATCGAGAAAGCGGGCGAGGTCCGTAATGACCTCCTGCTGGTAGGGTTTCAGCTCCATATCGGCCAGGGGGTTAGAAGCGCGAAATGTCGCGGGGGATTTTCTTGAAAATGATGCCGTGCTGGGTCAGGAACTCGGCCGGCAGCAGGCAGTTATCGGCGTAGATGATGTACTGCCCGGCGCGGGTGCGCATGGTGGCCAGGAAGTCGTGATTAAGCGTGGTCACGGCGTTGGGCTCGTAGTGGAAGTAGTAGGCCGTATCGTCGTGCCGGGCCAGAAACGCGGCGTTGTCGGCCTCGGCCTCGGCTAGGGGGGGTAGGGCCTGCTTGGTCTCGGCGTAGTAGATGTACTGGCGCAGGCCCGGCAGGCCGGCCCGCTCGTTCAACTCGCCGCCGTCGGCAAACACCGGCTCGCCCAGCGTGAGGTAATCGAAGCTGCCGCCGGTGCCGGGCTGGCCGGCGTAGCCCTGCATCACGCGCTTCACCCGCTCCGCCGTGATGTGCTCGGCGTAGTCTTCCATCTCGGTGAGGATGAACTTGCGGTTGCCGCCATCCTGCTGGTTGAGCTTGAGCACGGCGTGGGCCGTGGTGCCGCTGCCGGCGAAGCTGTCGAGGACGATGGAATCTTTGTCGGTGGCAAGTTGCAGAATTCGCTCAATTAGTCTGGTAGGCTTTGGGGTCGCAAAGCTGGCAACATCATGTAATATTCTATTTGTCTCTTGCTTAGCTTCTTGGGTATGTCCAACTTCTTGAAACTTCCAAATTGTCTGAGGCACAACACCTTGTTTCGTTTCAGTTAGAAAACGCTTCAGGCGGGGCATATTGTCGCCTTTAGGGCCAAACCATAGCCTATTATCTCCTTTAAGCCTTTCTAATTCGTCAAGGGGTCTGCTCCAACTGCGACCTTTTGCTGGATGAAGTACTTTGCCAGAAGGAGAGGTGATACCATAAAAGTCTCTGTCTCGATGTTCAGGCCTCGTTAAATCACTAGAAGTCCATACACCACGGAAGTCGTTGTCAGGATTTTTATATCTGTCATCTTGCTCCTCTGTTCTTGTCAGCAGATTGCGCTGCCACTTCGATTTGCTCTTAGCAAAGCATAAGATAAAGTCGTGGTTTTCAGAAAAATATTTAGCGTCGTTTTGTGGGCTAAATTTCTTTTCCCAAATCAGTGAATTGATAAAGTTGGCACCACCGAATATTTCATCACCAAGAAGCTTTAAATGCGCTTGCTCATTTTCATCTATCGAGATGAAAATTGCTCCATCTTCCGCCAGCAGCTTGTGCAGCAGCTTGAGGCGCGGGTACATCATGCAGAGCCATTTATCGTGGCGGGACAGGTCTTCGCCTTCCTTGCCCACTACCTGGCTCAGCCACTTCTTGATTTTGGGGTCGTTGACGTTATCGTTGTACACCCAGCCCTCGTTGCCGGTGTTGTAGGGCGGGTCGATGTAGATGCACTTGACGCGGCCCTCGTACTGGGGCAGCAGGGATTTCAGGGCTTCGAGGTTATCGCCGTGGATAATCTGGTTGCCGCTGCCGGTGGGCTTGGGGGTTTGGGTGCCGTCGGCCAGGGCCCCGTACTGGTGGTCGAGGAGGCGAAACGGAACGTCCTGGTGATGGTTGATGACTTTGTCTTTACCAATCCAGTGGAGGGTGGGCATGCGGGGTTAGCTCAAGGTGTAAGGACGAAGGTACGGAAGGGTGCAAGGCATTTTATACTTAGGTGTAATGCGACTAGTGGGTTTAGCAATTAAGAGGTAACTTACTTCCTTAGTTAGCACCCAATAAGCTGTTTTATGCGAAAAATTGTACCTCACGTAACCCAAATCCGTCCTCTATCTGCTTTTTCCCAACCATCCATGGCTTACACGTCTCGCACCGCCAGTGCCGAAGTGCTGACTTCGCTCGCCATCCTCAAAGTACAAGTTGGGCAAGGACAAGACTTTCTGCAAAACTTTATTCCATTCGTGGCCGAATGCGTGCGTGCCGACCCCAGCGGTGTTGTCACGGTACCGGCCATACAAGCGGGCTTTAAGAAACTATTTGGTTTTAATGTGCCGGCTGGGGTAGTACTGAATTTGTTACGCCGTGCTACTAAACAAGGCTACCTTACGCTCGACAACCGGGTTTATCGGCCGGTCCGTGCGGCACTGGATACATTAACGATTGAGCATGACCGTGAACAAGCGGGCCAAGAACTGGATAGTCTGGCGTTAGAATTTCAACAATTTGCGCTTGAAGCCTACGAGCACCACCTCACACTGTCAGAAGCCGAGGATGCGCTGTTTGGGTTTATCACCGAGCACGGCGTATTCTCGCTGCTCGATGGGGCCGCACGTAATGAGCTGTCAGCTAAACAAAACGCTTCCGGTCATTTTTTGGTTGGGGCGTTTCTTACCAAGCTGATTGACGCCGATTCTGAACAACTCAAATACTTCGAGCGCGCGGTACAAGGCAGTATGCTTGCTTCTGTTCTCCATTTCGAGGACAAAGTGAACGTGAGTGCTACTTGGCAAAATGCCTCCGTTTACTTCGACACCCCAATCCTGCTGCGTGTAATCGGGCTGTACGGGGAAGAGGCCAAAGCCCCCTATTTGGAGTTGATTGACCTGTTGAAAAAACAAAACGTTGGTCTGCACTGCTTTCAACCCACGCTCAGTGAGATTGACCGGGTGTTGGGCTACATTCAGGAAAACCTACGACAGGGCCGCCGCGAACTTACCGTATTCGAGGACTTGGGCGAAGGCTTGCTGTCGTTGAACTGGACTGCAGGCGACGTGCAGACGGAACGAGGCCGTGTTGAGCGGAAACTGCTGGCCCTTGGCATTACGCCGCACGAATTACCCAGGTCGCAAGCGCACCTTACACCCAACATGACCCGGGTTGACGACATCTTCCAACAAACGGTGGGGTATCGCAACGACAACGCCCGCGTCCATGACATTGAGGCCGTACTGGCGATTCATCGGTTACGCAACGGCCTGCGCCCTACACAAATAGAGCGCAGTGCTGCCATTTTCGTCACCAACAACTTTAAGGTTGTTAGCGCAACGCGAGAAGCATTCAAGGAATGCTTTGGCTATCGTGGCGAAGACGTGAATGCCTGCACGTCAGCTGAAATATTAACCACCATCGCTTGGCTGAAAAGCAGTGCCAAGCTCGGCGTGAAGGGCTCCTTGCCGCGCAAACAACTCTTGGCCGATGCTTACGCGGCCATGAAGCCGTCGAGCGAGGTGTGGAGTGCTTACCTAGCGGAACTGCAGAAGCTGCGCCAAGATGATTTAGTGACCGATGAGGATGTGCTTTACTTGCGTTGTGCTCCCGAAGCGGTGTCGGCTCTGGCCCGCGTCACTCTTAACGAACCAACCGCTTTTGTGGAGGGTACCGTTGAGCAAGTGTTGGATATGGCTCGTGCTGCCAACCGATACGAAGCTGAACAAGCGCAACAGGCGGCCGCAGAGGCTTTAGCTACTGCTGAGGAAGAACGAGCGAAGCTCGCTAGGGAGCATCAGTCAACAGTTGAAGCGAATCAACAGCAACAACAAAACATTTCTCATTTGGCTGCGCTAAGCCAACAGCAGCAGCAAGAATTGCAGAGCAAAGACAAAGCCGTGATGGAATTGAATGCCCAACTCGCCGCTGCTACAGCGCATGTGGCCGGTCGCACTCTAATAGCACAGCGAGTAACTAAGGTATTGCGTGTGGTATTCTTTGTGCCGCTTTTGTTCGGACTTATCTACTTGGCGTGGCTGTATACAATCAAGCCGGCTGTTTCCCCCGAGTTCCTACAAGCATGGGCTAGGAAAGACTTTTTTCATTCCCCGGTTTTGGTGCTGGTGACGCTAACCATTGCAACGCTCGTCGGTGCACTCCTTTCGGCCGTTGATTACACTCAGAGGGCTTTCATGCCAGTGGAACGTTTGCTAATACGTATGCTCGGTGGGCAGGCTTAAGGTTGCAATTTGTGTTTGTGGTTATAAAAACCTACTTTTTACATCACACCTGCATTTACTTTGAATGAGCACTTTACACAACCTTAGCCTTTATTCGCCTGCCTTTGACAACTTCGAAGCTGTCATGAATCACTATTCTCCTCTGGTTTCTAAAACCAACCAAGAAGGTTTAGCCTTACTTCAAGAAGCCAAGGCTGCTCTTGAGTATTACGAGGCAATGCCAGAGCAATTGACATACCGCCAAGCACAAGATGCCGCCAACGCTTTACGCAAACCCAATGGAATAATTGGTGCCTTAGAAAGCTCGTTTGTCGACGTGTTTAAAAGTTTCACTTCTCATCTTCCTTCGTCTTATGATGAGAAGTTAGAGCCTGAGAAGGCAGAGTACATATACCAGGAGGCGATTGATAGAGCTGAAAACGTGATAAAATACAATAAGTCTTTGCTTAGCTCACTGCCAAAGAGATTGAGCAATTAGCAGGCAGATGGTTTTATCGTTCTGTCAAGTCTGGAATCGGCAACAGTTGCATTCTTATTGAGTGCGTCGTTTGAGCAGTCGCTGCACGGACATGGGCAGGAACAGCTTCCCCCTTCGGGTGCGGTAGCCGCCCTGGTTCAACTCCTGGGCAATCTGCTGGAGCGTGTGTCCCTGGGCGTGGAGCAGCCCCCCGAGCCGGGTGGCCTGCTGGTTCTGCAGGTTGTCGCGGGCGTTGGCTTGCCGCACGTGCCGACTCTTTTCGATGGCTTCGGCCGTTAAGTTGGCCGGCGTGCCCAGTTTCGCGCCCCGCGCCTTCTTGGCGGCGAGCGCGTCCTTGGTCCGCTTGGAGATGGTTTCGCGCTCGTGCTGGGCAATGACGGCAAACAAGCCCACCGTTAAGGTATTGGCGTCGGGCATGTCGCAGCAGACGAAGGCCACCCCGGAATCGCGCAGGGCAAAGATGAACCCCGCGTTCCTGGACAGCCGATCTAGCTTGGCAATGAGCAGCGTCGCCCCCACCCTTCTCGCCTCGGCAATGGCCGCCAGCAACTGCGGCCGGTGGTTCTTCTTGCCGCTCTCGATTTCGACGTATTCGGTGAGCAGCTGCGCCGGGTCTTGCACGAAGGCGCGCACGGCGGCTTGCTGGGCTTCAAGCCCCAGACCGGAATGGCCCTGGCGGGCGGTGCTCACGCGGAAGTAGGGGACGTACGTAGGAAGGGAAGCGGCCATGGTCTGGGGCGATTTCCGGCAAAGCTACTTCGTATAACGTTTAAGAAACGACCGTTTAACAAACGTTATACGCCCCTGCTCTGCTATGGCAAACCCTACCTCGCAACGAAATAGGTAAGAATTATCGGAGCTTATGCTGCTGCACTGGGCCAATCAGGACCTTGGCATATAAAGCAACGTTTTCGCGTCAAACCTTTGGTCCCAACCTATTTTACTTCATTTTTGCCTGTGGGTTTCCATACAAGGTATAAGCCAGTGAAGTAGGATCGTCGCGTCCAATAACATCTCTACCAGCCTTCATTGCTTCTCCTAGTGTTTTGCCGGTGGTAAGTTCGCTATAAAAAGCATCCGCAAAGTTCGCCGCGGACTTATCGCGCACTTCCCATAGCGAACCAACAAAAGCCGAGGCACCTCTTTTTAGGAAACGGTCGGCCCACCCAGCTAATTCTGTTGCTAAGGGCGCTGCTCCTGCAGTGGTACATGCATTCATGAAGATCAACGTCTTGTTTGCGGCGTATTTAACGCCTTGGGCGCCTGCCAGAAAGGTTAAGTCAAATCGGGTGTCGCCAAACGGTATATAAAAACCTTCCATCGTGTTTTGGGAAGCGATGTTGTGTGCAGCAAAATGCAATAGACTGAATTGGCCGTTCTCGGTGAGTTCCAGCAACTCGTCAAGGTCACTCACCATCCTAGCGTTGTTAAACATGCCAGCAATGTTGCGCACTTCATCAACAGCCTGGGGTGGTGCTCCCGGCGGCACTATGAAATACGCAGGGGACCGCTGCAGTTGTGTGGGTGGACGAACGCCGAAATGCCACCGAGAAACGGAAGCCGTATCTGTTAGGAAGGCTCCATTTCCACTGACCGGATCGCTGATGAAAAGGATTTCCCATGGCAAGGCATCTGACTTGGATAGGATGTTGAAGCGCTTAATCTTGGTGTGAGCTTGCCATAGTGCGTTTTGAAGGGACGCGGGAATCAACTGGTCATACAACTCCGTTCCTAATCCGCGCAAAAAAATGCGTGCTTGTATTGGACTAAATCGGTTAAGTCGCCTCGCTTCCCGGTTCAGCTTATTCAAAATGCCGGAAATTATTTGTTGCCTGTCAGCTAGTAACGGTTTGCTGTAAACGGACTCAAACGTTTCCTCTTCACACCGCAGTTGAAAGCGGTAGCGGCTTAATTCAGGTTCGTATACGACTTCAAGCGTGTATTCTCCTTCTTCGGGAACACGCAGGTCCATGTCCGACGACGTCATTCCCAGCGTGTGCCCCCAAGGCATTGGCACTTCCACTGCAATGCTCACCGTCAGACTGCACACTTGCACCGGGCCATTCCACGCGTTTATTTCGATGGTGCGAAGTCCAGGTTGAACGGCACGCAGGCCAAAACGTACTGGATTTGATTCCCCCGTTGCTGGAACGTCTAATGTCCTCGTGCAACCATCTATGGATAAAAAATCTGGAGCGTAGATGTCCACATTTAAAGTTCCCGCGCTCATAAACAACGGAGCTGATATGGGTTGGCCTCCCCGAGGCTCGTCGGGTTGTGTAGTGATGCGAACGGTCAGCGCGAATTCTTCCATTAAAGTAAGTCGGGCTTGCGTTCTCGCGGTAAGGTACCTTTTTTCTGGCGGTGGCAGCAGTAAAACGAAGTCCGCTGCCTTGCCTTGTGTCGGGTAGTCACGGTTCTGTTCCCTGCCAGATTTTACGAGCGTTCCTGTAGGGGCCGATTCGAACGTATAATTTCCACTCTGGCTGCTACCTTGAGAATTGTGTTCCTCATTGGTATTTCGTGTATGAAGAACAGAGCTAACGTTTATTCTCAAAAGTTTCAGCAGGTAAAAAGTCGCCACACAGCATAGCAGAAATGCCGGTATAGTATATTTTGCCCTCTGCTTCCAATTGTGAATGTTAGGGTTTATAGGGCTTATGATGGACTTGTTATCCTTTCTTTTGGAGTTGCTATCTTTCTTATTTGATGTTTTAGCAGCTGTTTGAGCTGGCGTTGTCTCAGGCCTAAAAAATAACTCAAACAGCTTCGTCGAGTCAAAATTAGAATTGTTGGAATGATGATTTATCCTTGAGCTGTATTTGCGTTGCACTTGTATTTGCGGAGCGAACGGCTGATTTCCGCGTCCCATACCTAACGATTTTTTTTTTGCACTCTCTATAAAGTCTGTGTTTACGGTCACTGCATTAGCATAAACTTGTATGGTGTCCCATTCCAGTTCGGCGTGCAGAACTTCACTTGGGGTCCGTGCAGCCAAGGCGTGGATTTCGAGCCCTTCCAAATAATGCGGCATCTCACGACTGGCAGGATTCCGTCCAATGAATGCAATATTCAGTACAGTAAATGCAATTGGTGTACACTCGTCAATCTGTAAGCTTCGAAAGATTTCGGTTTGGGTTTTGTACCTGCGCTTGGACTGCCGGTATTTGGCCCCTTTCCCTTGAAAACCAAATCCACGTTGATAGTAGCTCAAGCTATCCTTTTTGAATAATTTGGTGACTTTCGCATATTCACTGCTATCTTGAATGAATCTGGCGATTGCCTCATTACACATATCCCTGCCTACTATTGGAAGCCAGTGGTTATATAAATGTGTGCGCGTTTTTGTGTAGGAAAGAAGTGCTGTGCCACGCAAATGGGATAAAGACATGCACGAACCAACCAGGTCTGCGTCCCTGTTAGTTTGCGCATTTTGCGCAATTGCGTTTAAAGTGATAAGTACTAGGTTGAGCCACAGTAATATTCTCAAAAAAATTGCTCGAAGTAAAGTCATGCTCGCCATTATATAATATCGAGTAGATGCAACATTATTACTCTTAATTACTCTTGGCTTCTGGACTATTCCAATGCGTGTCTTCAGCTACTGATTCTTTGATGGCCTTGACCAACGCGGTGGGGTTGGCATCGACGGCTTCGCGCCAATACACGGAGTGCATCCACGCTTTTTCGTCGATGATCTGGCTCAGCAGGTCACGCAACGGCGTGTCTTTGGGGCGGCTGCCGTCGTGCAATCGAAACACCGTGCCGGCCGTGAAGGCTAGCAAGTCGACCGTGTCCCACAAATTGGTCCACTTGGCAATGGTGGGAGGAAGGGTAACAGGAAAATCCTTTCGGTAGGTTGTCAGCGTCTCGCGCGGGTCCACGATGTGAAAAAAGGCCGACTGGCTTCCGAAAGTGGTGAACGACTTCATCCACAGGGGCTGCTCCCGCTGCACGGCCGCATCGAACGCGATGACGCCGCCCAGGCTGTGCGCCACGACATGAACGGGCTTCGCGGCGGTGCCGCAGCCCGCACCGTAGGGCGCCAGCGCGTCCCAGATGCGCTGCTGAATGCGCGCGCGGTTGCGTTGGTACACGATGATGTCCCCGAAGAAAGCACTCAACGGGGGCATAACGCCCCCGCGCAAGCGCTGATTGAGCTGGCCTAAGCGGTTGCCCAGCGTCCGGCCCAAAATGTCGTCCACCGCGTGGATGACGTTGCGGGCGGCCTTAGTCAACGGATCGAGCAGCCCCCGCACTTGATCGTCGCTTATTTCAGAAGCGGCGGTTCCTCCCGCGCCGCGCACGAGTTCGTCCCCTGGCGCGGCCGACGGGTTGACGGCGGCATCGGCGCTCTCAAGAGCGGCGCGGATGGCTTTTCCCAAATCTTGGAACACAGCTTCGTCGTCCAAGTATTGGAGCACCTTGGTGGTGGGTAACTCCTGCTCGGCGGCTCGTTTCACGTGGTCGTCGGTGACCACGCCGCGCACCATCGCCCCCCCGTTGGTGGCCGCCGCCGCAATGAGTTCGGCGCGCGTCTCGTTCGACGTCTGCCCTGCGCCCAGGGCATCGGCTGGCAGCGAGGGAAACGGCGCCGGCAATGCCCCGGCGCCCCGGACGCCTGCCGCCCGCACGCCCCATTCGCCCTCGCGCAGTACGGGCAGGCAGTCGTTGATGTCGGTGCCCTGGCCGCCCAAGTCGCCCCAAAAGACGGGCAACAGCTGCCACGCCGGTCCCAATTCGTGCTGCAAGTAGGCTACGCTTTCTTCGAATGCGGCTCGGTCGCGGTTGGCGACGCCGTGGATAACTACGATGGGTTCGGCCATGGGAAGGAGGAAAAATTACTGCAAGGTGGCGCGCGGGTTTCCATAGAGCGCATACGCCAAGTAGGTGGGGTCGCCCGGGTCGAGCGCGGCCCGGGCCGCCCGCAGGGCATTCCCCAGGTTCCGGCCCTCTTTTAGGGCTTGGTAAAAGGCGTGGGCAAACGCCGCGGCGCTTTGGTCGCGCACCTCCCACAGCGACCCGACAAACGCCGCGGCGCCGCGCTTGAGGAAAGTGTCAGCCCAGCCGGTGGTTTCGGTGAACAAGGGCTGCGCGCCGGCCGTGGTGCAGGCGTTCATGAACACTAATGGTCGGTTCGCGGCGTAGCGCCGGGCGGGAATGCTTTCCATCAGCTCCTGGCTGAACGGCGAATTGCCAAAGGGAATGTACGACGTGCCGAACTGGCCGGGCAAGGTGATGTTGTGGGAAGCGAAGTGCAGCCAGCGAAACGTCCCGTTACGGGTTAGGTCGCGCAGGCCATTCAGATCCGACACCAGCGTGGGCGGGCCGCAGACCATGGCGACCGACGCTTGCTCTTGTTGGGCGCTGGGCGGCGAATTGGCGGGGATGACGACGTAGGCCGGCGCCCGCTGAATCAGGGCCGGGGCGCCTTCCCCGTAGAGCCAGCGCACCACGACCGTGGCGTCGGCCAAGAAAAGGCCCGGGTCGGTGCTGTCCGGCGCCGGGTCCGGGTCCATCAGGAAGAGCATCTCCCAAGGCAGTTGGCCCCCCGGCGCGATGATGTTCAACCGCGCCATCCGGTGGCGGGCCTCCCAGAGCACCTGTTGCAGTTCTTTGGGCAGGAGCTGGCGGAACATTTGGGCTCCCTTACCTTCCAGCCAATCGCGCGCCTGCGCATAATCGTAGCGCGGCTTGTTGCGCGCCAGTTCGTTCATCACTTCGTTCAGTCCGCTGAGGACCTGTTCCCGGGTGCCCACGAGCGGGGCACTTTCCATGGGCGGCAGGAGCTCGCCCCCGCGCAGCAGGCGGAACGTGTGGGTCCGCCGGTCGGAGTCGTACTCCACCGTCAGCGTGTACTCGTCGGGCTCCGGGGCACGCCAACCCAAGGCCGTGCGCGCCGTGCCCTCGCCGGGAGAGGTAAGGGTTCCGCCACTGGCTGCGGCGAATGGGGCGGAAGCAGGGGCAGCGCGCTTGTTTCCGCCTGCGCAGCTTCTGCCTTGACGATTACCTCCACGCTGGTCAAATAGGCCGCGCCATTCCACGCGTCGACGCGAATGCGGTAGGTGCCTGCGACTGCTGCGCGCAACAAGAACCGCACCCTGTCCGAGTCGCCGCGTGCGGGGACGTCGAGCTGCTGAAAACTGGGGCTCATCAGGTGCAGCCCCGGTGCTTTAACGTCCAGGTCCACTTGCCCAACAAAGCCCGCAGGAAAGGCTGCCACCCCTGCACCGGGGCCGGCGGCAAGGGCTTCGGTCACTACTTGCACTGTCAGCGCAAAGGGTTCCGTCGGGCGCACTTGTTCCTGGGTTTCCACCAGCAGCTGGCGGTTTTCTTCTGGTTCTGATGCCGTTGTCTGGGTTGAATCCAGGGCCTCTGACCCTTCACTTGACTGGTTGCCGTTCCCGTCTGGTCCCCGCACCCCGTGGTGAATCTCATCCCAGATGCTGGCCGGCACACTGCTGCCGGCCTTGAGGAGATCCAGTAGAGGCGCATTTTTAACGAACTCACTATGAAAGATCTTTTCACCTCTAACCAAGACGGTCGAGCCGGAGCGATCGCTTAACCCGCGTACATCGTACGCCATTAAGCGTGGCTCATCCGTGGCGTGCACAGGTTGTGGTCCGCCCCCTCCGCCTCCCATTGAGCCGCCCAGCGAACCGCCGGGGAGGCCGCCGAGCATACTGCCTTGGACGCCGTTGCCCCCGCCAGTGCCGCCCAGCATGCCGCCCAGCATGCTACCCAAGCCGCTATATGCCGCGCCTCCCAGCAAGCCACCCAGGCTACCGCCGCCCCTGCCGCCCAAGAGGCTGCCCCTGCCCTGGTTGTTGCCGCCGCTCATCACGCGCGAAATCGCCACGGGGGCCACCACGCCGAGCATGCCGGTCATGAGGGCGCTTTTCGGGATGCCCATGGAGGAAAGCATATCGCCGATGCGGTCGAAGAAACCTCGCTTGGCCAGGTCTTGTGGATCGTGCGGTACGGTGGCGGCTTGGTCGACCACCGTTTCCAGCGTTTGTTTTTGCTGCTGACTGATACCCAGGTACTGCGCCATTTTGCCAATCATGGCTTCTTCCCCATCGGCATATTCCCCGTCGGCTCGCGCAAAGCTAATGAGGTCGGCCACCAGTGGAAAGCGCAAGTCGCTGGTTTTTAGAACATCTAAGTCCCGTTGAATGCTTTGGTTGGTGGCATCCTGCGCGGCGGCTAGCACTTGCTGCCCTGCTTCCCCTTCCAGGCCCGCCAGGTGGACCAAGGCTTGCAAAAACTCGGTTTCGGCCGCAGAAGCCTGACGATCGGCTGTGGCTAAGCTGGCAATGGCGCTCAAGTACGCCATTTTTTCCTCTGCGGAATAGGATTCCAATAGTCGTGTATCGTCCATGGCAACATTGGCATTTTGTGGCTTTACCAATCAGGCAGCCCTGAATGGTGTTGGAATGACCGGTGCCGGAACGGAGCAAGTGTTAGCTGAACTCATCTCCTGAGAACGGGCAATGATAATCTGCACACCTGCGTTGGCCAAGCCATGGAAACGAAAACCATGATGTTGGCTAAGGTAATGAACCCGTGTCAACTTCGTGGTTGTCTCACACCAGTTTTTGGACGCTCTTGAGCGAGGCAGGCCGGTGGACGTCTCGCAGGGCCCTCGGTGGCGAAAGCGCAGCACGTGCCCTTGTCGCACCAGATGTGCCTTCGCTTTTTGCGTTCCGCGTGGTGGCGTGTCGGCGGCATGAGCATCATTCGGAAATTCATTCCTTCTGCGGTTCGTTGGTGGACGAACGCGCCATAAAAGGGTGGACCGTCGTGGGTCTTCTTACCGGCAACGGCGTTGCCATTCCCGCCGCGGCTCTGCAACGCAATTTCCGCAACGCTTTGCCTATGCCCCTGAAACTGCTGGCAGCGGCGGGCCGGGGCAAACTTACATGTGACAAGGTTACCGGTTTGTATCACACTGCGCATCAGTGCCAGCACTGAATAAGTGGGGCACGAACAAATTCTTTGGCAAGCGTACGGGAATAACAAGGTTAAGCTATACCCGTCCCGGCAATCAAACACTTGACAAACAATTGATTACTAGTATAAAAAAGCATAAAATAGCGATCCGTATTGTACCCTTTTATACCCCCGTTGCTCGGGCGCTGAAGCTACTGTTAGAAACTATTGGGATTTTGCACTCAAGTTGCTGATTGATTTAGTATTAACTGCTTTTTTTAGGAGGTCTGCACTAAATCAAACTAACAAACAGTCTTCCCGAGAAAAGCCAAAATAAACTTTCACAATTTTTGTTTTCAGACTTCGGTACTCCTAATCAGTGGCTCTATCATTTCTTTACTTTTTCACAAGCCATTTTTGACCGCCGCGTTCTTCAAAGCTAAACCCTTGGGATAGGTAAATCGCCTGCAAATGCTCCTCGAAGGTAGGCAGACGGTCTTTCTTGGCAAAGGGTCCAGGGTTGTCGTACATGGCCCGTACGTCGGCCACTAAGTAAGCAACTTCAATAGCCGGCGCCGCTTTTTTGGCAGCCACTGCCTTTGCCTTTTTTGGTGGAGCAACTGCGCGTTGGCTCTCTAGGTAATCCGGCAACAGATATTTTTCTACCAATGCTTTGTAAATGGCCCCGGCAGGCTTTTTAATCTTTCCCAGCCGGTGCTGCGATCCAACTCTTTCGACGACGAAGCGCAAGTAGCCCTCGTCGTATTCTTTAGCTTTTAGCTGGTCTTCCACTTGTTTGATGCTGTCGGGCTTCAACCCCAGTTCCAGCAGCGCGGTAGCCCAGGATTCTATCGGCAAAACGGGTGCTTTCTTGGCCGGGGCCTTACGCGCAAACTGAAAGCTAACCCGTTGCACTACCTTGCCTTGCCGTTGCACCTCGTAAGAAAAGGGTATATCGGTGACGGAAAGTTGGTCGCGGGCAGGTTCCAGTATTTTTGCCTTGAAGCTCCGGAATTGGGGGTATTCATGGTCCTGCACATCAAGCACGAACCGCAGCTCCTGCACGCTCATGGTGCGACGGCCAAATTCCGCGTATTCTTTCAGCAACCAGTAAATGCGCAGTGCGGAGGGGCTTTTGAGCTTTTGGACCTCCTTCAGGTCGGCCAGAGTAAAGTTACCGGCCTCTTGAAGTTGCAGTAAATAGGGCAGGGCATCCACGTTGAAGCTGGCCACAACCCCACCCAGTTCGGGCTCCCAACTGGCAGTCGAAATCAGATTGATGTAAGTAAAGGCCGGTTTTTTGGTGCGACGACGGGTTTGGGGCTCCAGCTTCTCTATGTAGATTTTAAACTCCATGATGTTCTGGCACATAGCATTCACCCGTTCGTAGGCCGAACCTCCTTGGGAATCGAGAATCAATTCTTTGATGGGAATAAGGTGACTGCGGAACTCGGTTTGTCCGAAGTCCTGACGAGCCAGCATAGACACGAACAGCCGCATCTGCAGCGGTATCATCGAAAAACGGGCGTTAATCAGCGCGTTATGTTGAGCAAGCTGCTGGTTGGTGTTCTCTTTCGGTTGCATTGAGTGCCGTCTTTTTGGTTACAGATAGAGCAGGGTACCAACGTCTTTTTGGTTACACTTAGAACAAAGGGGCAACGTCTTTTTGGTTACAGGCTCCGTCTTTTTAGTTACAGGTAAACCAGGGCCCAACGTCTTTTTGGTTACGGTTGCCGTCTTTTTGGTTACGGTTGCCGTCTTTTTGGTTACGGTTGCCGTCTTTTTGGTTACACATATCGCTTTCAAAACACGGATAATCAACTGATTGTGGGTGGGGTAATACTTCTAATATAGCTTAATCTTCTAAAGAGCTAGCTTTTTTGTGAATTATTTCTTTAAAAACAGAGCCTCAAAACGCAGTTAGTTTTCGGGCGGCGGCGGCGCGGCGGTAAGGTAGCCTACTGGTATGCCTACTGTCGCCATAAAACGCTAACTTACAGGTCATTGCAAAGCAGTTTTTGAAGTTCTACGATCTGCTGATATTCTTCCTGTCTGTTTCGGCTCCAGAAGGGAATAGTGTGGGACACTTGGCTAAGCTACCAAGCAGCGTAGCTCCGAATCCCCAAAGCCCCTCCCCTATTTACAGCAAGGCCGGCTTCCGGTGTGCGGTGCTGGGAGAAGTAAGCAGCTACCGGTTATGCCTGCTAATCGGGCTTGCGCACTAGGCGCTTGAGCGTTTTGGCGGCCACTTTAGGGGGCAGGGCTTTCTTTGCCTCGGGCTTATCGGCCAAATAAGCCACCAGGGCCTCGTGCAGTACCTCGTGCAACTCCATGTGTGCCCAGTACTCGTACTGGCGCAGTTCGCGGTAGACGTCAGGCTTGAGTTGGTTGGTGAACACCACCCGGCTCACTGGGACGGCTTCCGGCTCCGCTGGCGGCGGGAGCGCCACCGGCCCCGTTGGGGTAAGCGGGACCGCAGTGGATTCCACCCCGTATATCAGGTCATCGGCACTCGCGGCCACCCGGGGGCGTGTGCTAGTCATTGAGGGCTTGCCCATAAAAATTAGGAAATGCGGGTGAGAATTTCGTCCGTGAGACTGCGGTAGTCAGCGGCCCCATTGGAGTTAGGGGCCCATTCATAGATGGGCCGTTGCATGCTCTGGGCCTCATCCAAGGAAACATTTTCCCGAATGGATTGGCTCATAATCAGCGCGGCCAGGGCCGGGTCGGCCTGCAGGTCACTGGCATATTGATGGTGCAGGGCCTTGCGGTAGGTAGGCGAATATTTAGTGAAAAAGATGCCTCCCACCCGCAATTGCGGATTAAAGTTGCGTTTGAGACGGGCCACCATCTCAATGAGCGCCGTCATACCCTCGCTACCAAATAAATTGGGTTGCAACGGAATGAATACCGCTTCGCTGGCCACGAGTGCCGATACGGTAAGTGGTCCCAGGTTTGGGGCGGTGTCGATGATGACGTAGTTGAAGCGAGACCGCACATCTTCGAGCTGGTGGCGGAAAAAGAACTGGTAATCGGGCGCATTGCCGAAGCCCTTTTCTTGCTGAGCCATGATACGCGCCGACCGCACCATGCTCAAGCCCGTACTGAGCGGATAGCAGAGCGAAGCCAGAGTGGGAACTCCCTCCCCTTCCGTGAGGGCCAGGCCTAGGTGCGGGTGTTCGGCCGGCAGCCCAGAAGCCGTGCTGGCATTGGCTTGCGGGTCGGCATCGATGAAGAGCACTTTGCTGCCCAGTTCAGCCAAGCGGTGAGCAACAGCTAGAGCGGAAGTCGTCTTGCCGACCCCTCCCTTATTGTTGGCAAATGTTAGTATTCGCATGCGAAGAGGAATGAGTTCTTCACAAACATACTACCATCAGGCAACACTGCAATACAAAAACACGCACAATACGAAAATATTAACAGTGTTGCAATACTGAAATACGAGCAATACGTCAATAGAGCTTTAATGCAAGACAGCAATAGCCAATGTGCTTTACTTTTAAAAATACTCAATGTGCCGATGTCAGTGGCCGCCGTGCAATACCTATTTGTTGCACAAAAAAACTTATAATCAGGCAATAAGTAGGAATATTGTATATGAGTTTCCAGTTTCCACAGGCGGAAACCCTCCTGCAGTACTGCACTGCATCAAGCGGTAACCTTGTTCGATCACTATAGAGACGAGCGTTCATTCGCGCTTAGTGTTACTTGATAAATACTGCAATACAAGAAATATATAAACATGAGCAACATGACATTATTGTCTTGCTAGCATTATGGGAATGAGCGTTTCTTCTGCCTAGTCGAGCTAACATTTGAAAATCGGTAAGCCCAGACCGATAACCCAGCGAGGCTGCGAAGGCTAGAGAAGGTGAGTGGGAACGAGAGTGCGCACTTGGGTAACAGCCGTTTTAGCAACGCTAGGGGCAGCGAAACAGCGGATGCATACCAATCGAGCAGGGACTAACAATGAGTTTTCCGCTTATACTCCAGTGAGACGTCTAATCCGGCTTGTTTAACATAACCTGGCTTCTCGGACCGAGGGCAGGAGCATCCGGCGCCCTGCGCTTCCCACTTGTCCGATCACTCGGTCCAGGGCCCGGGGTCTTCTTCTTGCCAACACAAGCGGCTGAAGGCTTCCAGGCGGGGCCCAACGGCGTTCACGAACACGAGCCGGTGGGCATCCAGCGAGCTGCGCACCCACACGTGGCCGGACGCGCCGACGTAAAACTCCCGCGTGGCGTACGTGCTGCCGCGCCGGTGGCCCTCCCAATTCACCGGGGCCTGCGACTTGTGCGCCTGCACCCAATACTCGGGGCCCAGCGCGTAGTCCACGGCCTCGGCCGGGTCCAACCGATAGGGGGCCCCCAGGGCCCGGGTCGGCCCGACCGCGGCCCGGAAGTGCGCCGGCAACGGACAGGCGACGGGGCCGGGCGGGGGCACCGGGCGGGCTTTTTTGCGGGCGCGGGCGGCGAGCACGTTGCAGGAGTTGCAGCAGTACTTGCGGCGCAGGTGGCGGGCGGCAAAGGACACGCCGCAGTGGGCGCAAGCGGCGGGGACGGCCGCGCGGGGAACGTAGGGCATGAGGGCGGGGCGGGGGAGGGCCCAAGGTAGCGGAAATTTTCCGCTAACCCGCGCTAATTTCCCGCAACGTGCGCCAACCCCGAGACCCGGCCCGTGGCACCTGCACGGGAATGTGCGCACGCCGTCCCCGCGGAAGCCCGAACACCGGGCCACCCGGCCGGCACGGGCCCGGTGTTCGGGGCCGTTGGGGCCGTGAACGGCCCTCGCCCGGCGGCGGTCGGCGGGGCGGGGAGGGGACGCGCACCCCGGGGCATTTCCGGCCCCCAATGCCGGCCTGTTTTCCCCGCGAAAGGACCTCGAAAACCCGACCGCGAAACCCGGACTTTCCGCTTGGGTTTTTCGGGGGGAAACAGGCAGGAAAAATTGCGGCCGCCAGCGTCGCACAACGCCGGTCCTTTTCGGTTGAAAAAACGGCGGAAAAAACGGCGGAAAATCCGGGTCGAATCCGCGGGGAGGGGACGTGCCGTAACCGGCTTACGTAGATGCGTTTGGGCATGCGTTTGGGCATGCGTTTGGGCATGCGTTTGGGCATGCGTTTGGGCATGCGTTTGGGCATGCGTTTGGGCATGCGTTTGGGCATGCGTTTGGGCATGCGTTTGGGCATGCGTTTGGGCATGCGTTTGGGCATGCGTTTGGGCATGCGTTTGGGCATGCGTTTGGGCATGCGTTTGGGCATGCGGCCCGTGGAGCAAGCACTCCCTCGTGGAAAAGCCCCGGTGGCTGGCCCACATAGTGACGAAAGGTTTACGAGGGTTTGTTAGGATTTACTAGGGTTTGTTAGGGTTTACTAGGGTTTGTTAGGGTTTGCTGTAACCCTAGCAAACCCTAGTAAACCCTAGTAAACCCTAACAAACCCTTGAGCAGGCACCGTCTCCGGTGCCATTCCCCCACGCGCCCACCAAACCCTAGTAAACCCTCGTAGATCCTAGCAAACCCGATTAAACCCTTGTTAACCCCAGCAAACCCTTTGGAGCCGGAATTAGCGCAAATCACCGTTTTACCAGACTTTCCACCACGGCTTTTTTTGCGCTTGTGGTGGCGGGACTGCTGGTAATGGGTGCATGGTGCCGTCTGCGGGCAGCAGGATAGTGTTGGCCTCAAAACTGGGGTCGAATACGCCTACCTGGTGCTTTTGTGCCAACCGAAGGACCGTCTCGAGTGCTTCCGTTGCCAGGGACCAGCTAAAGGCGGCGTAAATAACCACGCAGCCGATGCTGTAGTCGGTTTCATAATCATTATCGCCAGTGGCTTCGTCGCCATTCAGGTCGGGAAAGGTTTGACGCATTTCCACCAGCCAAGCCCGTAGAGCAGGGGCCGTGATAGCTGGGTCGTCGTAGGTATGCCCCTCTGTCCATTCGGTTTGCGCATGATACCACGCCTGGAAGGCTGCTGGCGTTTGCGGAGCAGCTTCCGGGATAAACACCATCAAATCGTAGCTCATGGGGCAGGGTTCTGTGTAGGGTCATAATTACGCTCCTTTCCCTGAACCGCTAATCTAGACAGGCAGCAAGTTCTGCAGAGGCTTTGGGATGGGCTTTCCTGCCATTGTCGAGTTTACGAAACCCGTCTACCAATCAAAGTTTACGAAACTGCGTTAGCAGATGAGTTTCGTAAACTCCGCTGCATGAAGATTGGCTAGGCCCGCGTCTCGACCCGCGACCAGAATTTAGAACTCCAACTCGACGCCCTGACCCAGGCCGGGTGCGAGCTCATCTACCAGGAGAAAGCCTCCGGGGCGCTGGCCGCCCGGGTCGAGCTCGACAAGCTCCTCTTGCAGGTGCGCCCGGGCGACACGATGTACATCTACAAGCTCGACCGGCTGGGCCGTTCGCTCAAGCACCTGCTCGACCTGGTGGCCGAGTTGCAGCGCCGCGGCATCGGCTTGGTCTCGCTCACCGACGCCATCAACACCGCTTCCGCCCAGGGCCGGCTCGTGCTCAACCTGTTTGCCTCGCTCGCGGAGTTCGAGCGCGAGCTCATCCGCGAGCGCACCCTGGCCGGGCTGGCCGCGGCCCGCGCCCGGGGCCGCGTCGGCGGCCGCAAGCCGGGCTTGTCGGAAGAAGCCCAGCGCACGGCCCGCGCGGCCGAGTTGCTCTACAAGGCCCGCGAGCTCAGCGTCGACGACATGGCCCGGAGCCTGCGCATCTGCAAGGCCACCTTCTACAAGTACCTGCACCACCGCGGCGTAGCTCTGCACGTTCAGCCCTTGCCCAGCCCCGTGGCCACCCCCGCCCCCTAAAACAAGCACCGGCGCCCGGACATGCGGCGAATAGGCGGTATATTCACCGCAGATTATGCGGAGATTAGGCCCCTATATTCACCAACGGCCGGACTGGCCGGCCTTCACCTGGGACCCGGCGGCCCTGGAAGCGCTGCTGGGCACCGTGCGCCACCAGCAGGGGCGGCTGTTGGGCCGGCTCGACGCGCTGGGCGTGGACCTGCGGGCCGAAGCCACGCTGCGTACGCTCACGCTCGACGTGCTCAAATCGAGCGAAATCGAAGGCGAGCTGCTGCCCCCGGCTTCCGTGCGCTCCTCCATCGCGTGGCGCTTGGGGCTGGAGCAGGCCGCACTGCCCCCGGCCGACCGGCGGGTGGAAGGCGTGGTGGCCATGCTGCTCGACGCCACCCAGCGGGCCGCCGAACCGCTCACCGCGGACCGCCTGTTCGGCTGGCACGCGGCCTTGTTTCCCACGGGCTACAGCGGGCTGTACCCGCTGCAGGTGGGCGCGTGGCGCACAGGTCCCATGCAGGTGGTGTCCGGGCCGCTGGGCCGCGAGCGCGTGCACTACGACGCGCCCCCGGCCGACGCCCTGGACGCGCAGATGCAGCAGTTTCTGGCCTGGTTCAACGCCGACCAGGGCCTGGACCCCGTGCTCAAAGCGGGGCTGGCCCATTTCTGGTTCGTGACCATTCACCCCTTCGACGACGGCAACGGGCGCATCGCCCGCGCCATCGCCGACTTGCAGCTGGCCCGGGCCGACGGCACGGGCCAGCGTTGCTACAGCATGTCCGCCCAGATCCAAGCCGAACGCCAGGCGTACTACGACCTGCTCGAAACCAGCCAGCGCGGGCCCTTGGACGTCACGCCCTGGCTGGAGTGGTTCTTGGGCTGCCTGGGCCGGGCCCTGCAGGCGGCCGAACAAACGCTGGGGCAGGTGCTGGCCAAGGCCCGCTTCTGGGAGCAGCACCGGGACGCGGCGTTCACGGCCCGGCAGCGGCAGCTGCTCGCGCGGCTGCTCGACGGCTTCGAGGGCAAGTTCACCACGGCCAAGTGGGCGCGCATGGCCCACTGCTCGCAGGACACGGCCGGGCGCGACATCGCCGACCTGCTGGCCAAGGGCGTGCTGGTGCACGAAGGCGCCGGCGGGCGCAGCACCAGCTACCGCTTGGCGCCCGAACCAGAGGCCCGATAAGTCATCTGTCGGGCAACCGCGAATGGGCTCACCATGGGCTCAGAGCCCTGGAGCAGCAAGTCTTAAAACCCTCTCATTGGCTTCTAAATACACATTTTGCGGTGAAGCAATGGGCTCACAATAGGCTCACGGCTTTGCGTAAATGACTTATCCAGAAAGTTCGTTTGGTAAAAGGAGCGTTAGATTAAATGCCATAGAAAGCATCCGGCCGTACCTCGACGAATCGCACCTGATGTTCTATCCGGGCCTGTTCCGTGTCCAGCAAGTAGGGGAAAGGCTTCCTGGGGCTTCCTCCGTCGGTGCGAACCGTATCCACAAAGGCCAGGTGCGCGCTGGTCACGTAAATGCGCCGGTTGGGCAACGGGTACCGTTTGTTGTTAGACAGCAACACCACCGAACGGTGGCGAATGGCGCGCACGACGGCGGCGTGCTTGGCCTGGAACAGGATGCCGGCGGGGGCGCGCTGCAAGGCTTGTAGCAACTGCAGCGTGTCCAGGTGACAGACGGGGTAGAACGTGACCCACGTCCAGCCGTCTTGCGCCGTGTTCTCTTTCAGCACCAAGACCCCATCGCCGTCGAAGCGCGTGCCGGGAACCACTTCGCAATGTTCCGGCCGGTTGCAAGCGGTCAACGCGAACACCAAGCAACCCAGGCCAGCCGTGGCCCGCATCCAGTGAGAGAAAGTCATACGTTCAAGGCCATCTCCAAATGTAGGCTAGTTCACGCAAACGGTCGTGGCTGTTGCAGAACTCCTTGCTCGGTACCGAAACTAGCTAGATGAGCGATGATGCGCGCATAAAAGGCCCATTTAAGCGCCTTTTTAGCTTAAGTCGGCTCGTCGAACACTCCTTTAGCGGCTTCACTAAGAGTTCTGCAACAGCCACGGTTCTATTGGTAGCTAAACAAATGCGTTAGTTTGACCTCGCCTTTTCCATCCCGGTAGACGGTCTTTGTCAGCTGATGCTGGGGATTGTAATACCACTGGGTGCGGCTGACCAAAACGCCTTTTTCGGAGAAGGTTTCCTCCAATGTAACGTCGTGGTTCTGGTCATAGTGGGACGTGGTGGAGTACTGGGGCCAGTAGCCTTTGTTCTCGGGCTTGAGATGGCTTGGACTGCCGTCCGCCTCGTACCACGTACGGGTGAAGCGGTAGCCGCCCGGAAAGTAGGCAAACGCCTCCACCCAAATCAAGCGCTGCCGGTCGTAAGAGAAATGCTTCCTGATACGCCCGAGGCTGTCGTAGGCCCAGGTGTAGCGGTTCTGGGAAGAGTAATGCAGCTTGGGGGCGTCATAGCTTACCAGCCGCCCCTGCGCATCATAGGTGTAGTGAATGACGCTCGTCTTCTCCCAGGAGCGACGTTTTCGAAAATCCGAATCGACCAGAATGCAGCCGCCGGGCCTTCCATTGCCCTTGTCAACGTTTTTCTTCTGGCGACGCTCAAAAGTAAAACGCTCCTCCCGCGTTAGTCGGTTGAGATGGTCGTGGAAATAGCGCGTCTTGGTTTGGTCCCCTCGTTCATCGGTTTCCAGGCGCTCCACCAGCATCGTATCCCGGTAACGGGATTGCTCCGTGCCGGTGCTCGCCAGGTATTCGTGCGTTAGCCGGTACTTGCTGTATTGTTCCGCTAATACCCGACCATTGGGGTGATAGGTGCGGGTAAGAACCAATTGCCGAGCCGTACTATCCATCCCCAAGTACTGATACACGTGGCATTTCGCAGGTCTTGCCACCTCGCGGCCCGCAGGCTTCGGGCGGTCGTTTTGAAAGGCTATTCCGGAATCCAAGTCTCCAACAGCCTGTGCGAACAGCATTATCAGAAGCAGGGAATTTACCATGGGATAAGTTAGCAGGTCGTTCGAAAGCTAAGTGGCTAAGGTAGTTATTCGTTCACCTTAACGGTCCGAGTAGCGAAAGGGCATTGAAACGAACTTACTCCATGAAAAGCGGAAGTTGTTCAATCTTGCGGAAGCACTCGGGGTCCGCGCGTTCGAAGCCCAGGTACATGTAGTAGTCGTACCCAAACTCCACGGCCCTGGTCCGGGTGTCGTCCAAGAGCCGACACCAGAGGCATTCGCGCAGGGCCAGCGCCACCAAGGCCCCCAACTCGGCCACGGGAAAGGCGCGCACGCCCCGTTCGACTTGCTCGTACAACGCCCGCAGCGGCTCGTCCGTCTCGCTCAGCCAGCGCAGTTCCACGGATTCGAGCTCGACGTGCGCCGCGCCCGCCAGAAAGAGCCGGGCGGCGTGCGCGTACCGGGCCTCGACGGCCAAGTACTCGTCCAGCAGCAGGCGGTGGCCCGCAAACACTTTGCCCACGTCGCCGATGGCGGTCCACTCGTCGGCCAGGTAATGCCCGTGCTCGTTGCGAAACCGCGGGTTGTATTTGGTCACCCGTTTATAAAACGAACTTTTGTGCATCGTCTGCCCCATCAAATGGCCCCGGAGCACTTCGCGTACTCGTCTGCCAAAGCTAATCGGGTTCAGCGAAAGGGTCCGAGTAGAAGAACGAGCCTTATGCTTTGCTTTTACCCGATGGCGACTACTGATATTGTCTAGTGCCTTCTTTCAAGTCAAACCCTTGGAGGTAAGCAATCTGCCATTTTCCGGTTTCTTTGGTGACGATCCCTTTATAGGAAAAGTCTTTCCACTCCGGGCCGTACCCGGCTCCCAGCTTGCCCCAGCGCCACGCCACTTCGGCCGTGGTGGTATCCCGGTTCAGGACGCTGACCTCTATGGTGTCCCACGGGTTGGGGTTGTCGTACGGCACGTCCTGGCACAAGCACCACGCGTTCACCTCGCTCACAAAGACAATCGTGGGCCCGTCGCCGACGAGCCATGGCGTGTATTGCCCACTTCTCATGCCGGCGTCAATGGCGACCACCAGGCGGTTGTAGTTGTCGATAAATCCCGTCGAAAAAAAGCGGGTTGCTTTCAGCTTGTCCAGGTTTTGTCGGTGTTGGTCCCGGTCCACCCCGACGTACACCCGGTGGTGGCGGTCGGTAACCACCGGAAGCAAGCCAATGGCATCGGGGGAGTTCGCCCAGTGGAGCGCCTGTCGCAGGAGCGCTTGTATTTGCTCCTGGTCTTCTGCCGAGGGGGACCCTGTTTCTTGGACGACTGCAATCGGGTGCTTTTCGGCCTCCTGGCAGCCAACAAGCAACAGCCCAACTAGTATCGGCATGGGGGTAACGATTCTCATGGTGGTGCCTAAATAAGGTTTAGCTTAACGGTCGGCATCAAAGAACGAGCTAATTCAAATACAGGACGCCGCGTTTGGTCCGCAGCGTGAGTTGTGTAGTGTGCCGACCGGCGGGTAATGACGTAAACACCACGCGGTAGTGCCCCCCCTGCAAGCGCGTGGCGTCGGTCGCTGGCGTTGGGTACGCAACCGTCAGGCTGTCCCCGTGCTGCCGCCACGTAAAGGCATACTTCATTCCGCCCGTTAGCCCGGCTTCGCCCGTTCCATTCGCGCGAAAAACAATCTCGGTGCACACGTTGGCGACGAGGCTGGAGACGTTGGCCGAACGGAATCGAAGCCC
>NZ_CP095051.1 GCF_022921075.1 Hymenobacter sp. 5317J-9 | reverse complement strand
GCGTACGCTGCGAAACTGGTACAACGGGCTTGGCCGTTTTCAGCCGCTCCATAACCGGGGCGGCTTTTTTGTGTGCGGCAAGGCGAGGGCCTACGTGGCCGGCGGCAGGAGCAAGGCCAGCAGCTGCTGCTGCAGCTGTTCCATGGCCATCATGCGCCCGGCAAGCTGCCCGATGGCGGCCAGGATTTCTTCCGTTGCCGGAGAGGCCTGGGCAGTGGCCACGGCGGTGGGCGTGCGCCCGCGCTCCTTGCGCCGGCGGGCTTTGATTGCCGACTGGCTTTCGAGCGGGTGGGCTCGCCCGGCCCGCTGGTTGCAGGCCGCTACCCGGCAGGGGCTGCCGCAGTATTTCTGCACCCACCGCTTCTTGGGGACAAACTTTCGCCGGCAGTATTCGCAGGCAATCTGGGAGGTGTCGAGGAGTGACAATGGCGTTTTGCGTTAATACCAATTGCAAGTAACGAAAACACATTTTGTGTCCTATGAATCGCTACCCGACGGTCGCAGGTTTGCAGCGATGAACCTGCTCCGAATTTTTGCTCCGACCTTCCAACGTACTACCGCCCTGCCGTCCCGTGATGGAGTTGTATCTGTTCCCCCGGCTAAATCACGCTTGCAGCCCCCATAAGCGGGCTATAAATGAGCGCGCATTTCTGGCAAAGCACTGACTTGTATTGGGTTGTATTTCTGACAGCATCAGATAAACCGCTCGCCGGCTTCGCTCACCTTTGCGAGTGTCCGAGCTGGGCAACCCCAACATTTCCCGAATTCAAAAAAAAGTTTGCCATTCACCGCCATTTGGACTGCCGACGATGTGGCAGGGGGGCTACTTAGTCTCGTCGGGGCGAATTAACGCCGCCTCGCGCAAATCTGGTTACCCACTTCAACCGCCGGGCCTTGTGCCCGGCTTTTAACAAACACGTAGCATGAGCACGAAGAAATTTGCCGCTTACACGGCCCTGCTGACCTTGGTGGCCGCCGGGTTATTTGCCGCCTACCGGGTGGTGCAGTTCTACCACGAAGTTACCCGGCCCCTGACGCCGGTATCGGCCCCGGCGGCCTCGTTCGCACACCCCGGAAAGAAAGTTACGACATACACCTTTTCGGTTATTCAGGAAGTGGTGGTGCCGCCCGCCCCGGCGTCCACGCAACGCCCACGGCGGCATCGGTAGGTGGGTGGGCAGACTTGCTTACGTGGTGTAATACTGGCTCAGCAGCACCAGCAACCCCAGGGCCAGGTAGATGCCGAAGCGTTGAAGTTTCAGGGCGGGCTTATGATGGTGGCACATGCGGGGCCAACACGGCCCCCGGCCATTCCGTTGCATTTGGGCGGCGTCCCGTATAATTCGGCTTTCGAGCTACTTGGTTATGGCCTATCCCGAAGACGATACTGCCGGCATGACGCAACTCATGCGCTACGTGCTCACCATCGACAATATGTGCGGGCCGGACTGCATCAGGTGGGTGCGCGAGCGGCTGGTGGGCCTGGGCCTGGTAGTGGACCGCGTGGCCGTGGGCGAAGCTGAAGTGGCCACGGCCCACGTCAACGGCCCCGACCTCAAAGCCATTCAGGCCGCGTTGGAAAGCGGTGGCTACCAGTTGGTGGGGGCCGTAACCAAAGTCGGCTAGCCAAGGGTGGAATGGGTACAAAGCCCATTTGTTAATCAGGCCACAGTAGTGCTGACTACATGGCTGCGGGCTTCCGGCTTGCCCTGCTGGGTCTCGTGCTGCACGTAGTATTCCAACAGTGTGCCGGGGGCAAAGACGTCGGTATCAAGGAAGGGCGAGCGAGCGTTGACGGCCACCCGCTGCCAGGTGGAGGCCTCGCCTCCAACGCGGCGAAAGACGTGGGCAACTTCCAGCAGCTCCTTTGAGAAAGCCAGGTGGCGGCCGGTGGGCTCCAGGGTCAGGCCAATTTTGGCGGTGTGCATGCGCAGCGTAGTTGAAAAGGGCGAGGTCAGGCGACCATGCCCAGAATTAGAAACAGGAGGAAGCCCACAAAAAAGGCCAGTGTGAGCAGCGGCGTTTCGGTTTCCTCGTGCGCTTCGGTCAGCAACTCCTCGGTGACCAGAAACAGCAGCGCGGCCAGGCCAAAGGAAAGCACGATTTCGAGCAAGTTGCCGGTGGCCCCGCGCAGCACCGTGGTGCCAATGCCCGCCCCGACCAGCAGCATGAGCGAAGTGCCGGCCACAATCGCGACGGCCCGGCCCTTGCCGTGGCCATCCTGCCGCAACTCAATGGCCGTGGCCAGGCCCAGCGACAGCAGCTCGATGGTGAGGGCAATGGCCAGCAGGGTGCCTTCCTTCGCGCCCGCCGCAAAGCCGATGCCCAGCAGCAGCCCGTCGATGAGAATATCAATGCCAATGGCCACCAGCAGGCCCCAGGGCAGGGAGGCCGCGGTGGGTGAGGCGGTTACGCCGGCGCTTCCGGCCTGCACATTGCCAGCTTCCCCGGGCTCTTCTTTCTTTTCGAGGCGCTGGGTGAAGTAACGCAGTCCCAGCATGGTGGCCACACCCAGCCCGAAGCCCAGCGCCACTTCGTAGGGCGCATGGTGCTGCACAATGTCGGGCAGCAGCTCGACGGCCACGACCGAGAAGATGACGCCCGCCGCGAAGTGCAGAATGGCGCTGCGCAGCTTCGGGCCGGGAGCCCGCCACACGGCCAGGGCCGCGCCGGCAATCATGACCACGGCCGGCAGCAGCGAAAAGCCTAACAGGGTGGGCCAGGAAGGAGTTGCCACCGGTATCATTCGGCACGGTCAGCTAACCAATCCAACAAAGCTGCTTGGTGTTCACCCAATTCTTGACGTGTTGGCTGAGATACATCTAATAAGGCCATGAGCATACCGCTTATTTCAATAATGTAAACCAAGGCCTCGAACCAGTACCGGCAGTCGATGGCGGGCGGCAGTTGGATAAAATCGCGGTTAGCGGGGGCATAGTGGTGCTGTTGCGATAAGTGGCGCTGCACGATGTACAACCGGGCTAGATGTTGCGTTGCCGGGTGCGCCTTGATTTGATTGAACATATCTTTTTCAGACAGTGGGCGCGTGTGCCCATTCGGTACCTGAAACAAGTAGTGATGCCGGGGCTCGCGCAGCATTTCCGGACTTTTAAGCTGGGGAGCGCCAGGAACCCGTAGCAGGTGCTCTGCTTTTTGATATAGCGCCGTCCAGCGGGTCAGTTCTTCCTGGGCTACCTCTGCTTCACTGGCACCAGGCATTTCCAGCGCCGTGTTTTCAAAAATGGTTTTGACATACTTAAAATATTCAATGTCAAGCACCATTAGCTCATGCTGGAATGCCTGCGCATCGTCGTTGAACGTTGCCAGGTACAGACCCGTCAGGGCATCCGTCAATGCCGTGCGAAATGCCAATGAGATAGGTAGCTTCAACTCGATTATTTCGGGCCAATGCTCCAGATGGACAACGACTCCCAGTAAACTGCACCGCATCCGCCGAAGCAAATCCAGATAGGTGTGTTGAATCTGGTTCGCTTCGGTGAATGATTGGCCAGCAGTCTGAATACTATCAGTCAGTACCTGACAGTAGTGCCGCAATACGTCACTGTCTTTTTTATCGCCGTGAATCATGGTCGGTATGGAATTAAGCTTAAAATTTCATGCGTTGAATCCGCACGGCGTTGAGAATGGCCAGCAGGGCCACGCCCACGTCGGCAAACACCGCTTCCCACATGGTGGCCACGCCGCCGGCCCCCAGCGCCAGCACGATGCCTTTCACAAAAAAGGCCAGCCAGATATTCTGCCACACCACGCGATGGGTGGCGCGGGCAATGCGGCGGGCCGTGGCAATCTTGCTCGGGTGGTCGGTTTGAATCACTACGTCGGCCGTATCGATGGTGGCATCGGAGCCCAGCCCGCCCATGGCAATGCCCACGTCGGCCAGGGCCACTACCGGAGCATCGTTCACCCCGTCGCCCACGAAGGTCAGCTTGCGGCCCTCGGTGAGATACTGTTGCACGTATTTGGCCTTGTCTTCGGGCAGCAGCCCGCCGTGGGCTTCGGTGATTCCTAACTCTTTGGCTACGCGCTGCACGATGCTGTCCTTGTCGCCGGAGAGCATGACCAGCTTGCTGATGCCGTCGGCTTTCAGCTCCTGCACGGCGCGGGCCGCGTCCTCTTTCGGGGCGTCAGCCACCGTGAGGTAGCCGGCATATTTTCCGTCCACGGCCGCTACCACAATGCTGTCCACCACTTGGTCGACTTCGGGCGGGTAGGCCACGCTGAACTTAGTCAGCAGCTTGGTGTTGCCCGCCAGTACGTCGCGGCCGTCCACCTTGCCGCGCAGGCCGTGGCCGGCAATTTCCTCCACATTATCGACGGGCACGCCCGCCGCGGCCGCCCCGACGTGGGCCACCACCGCCTTGGCAATGGGGTGCGTCGATTTGGTTTCCAGCGCCCCCACTAGGCGCAGCAGCTGCTCGGGGGTAGTGCCGGCCGCCGGCTGCACCTGCTGCACGGCAAACACCCCCTGCGTGAGCGTGCCGGTCTTGTCCATTACCACGGTATCAATTTCGCGCAGCACGTCCAGGAAGTTGGAGCCCTTAAACAGGATGCCCGCTTTCGAGGCCGCACCGATGCCGCCGAAGTAGCCCAGCGGAATGCTGATGACCAGCGCGCAGGGGCAGGAAATGACCAGAAACACCAGCGCCCGGTAGAGCCAGTCGCGGAACACGTAGTCGCTCACCAGAAAGTAGGGCACCACAATCAGCAGCACGGCCAGCCCTACCACGATGGGGGTATAGATTTTGGCAAACTTGGTGATGAACTGCTGCGTTTTGGCTTTGCGGCCCACCGCGTCCTGCACCATGGCCAGGATTTTCGAGAGCTTGGTGTCCTTAAAAGCGGTCGTCACCGTCACCTGAATCAGGGATTCCAGGTTAATCATGCCGGCCAGCACCGCTTCGCCCGGCTGCTTGGTTTGCGGGGCCGACTCGCCGGTGAGGGCGGCCGTGTTAAAGCTGGCCGCCTTACCGTTGAGGGTGCCATCGAGGGCTACTTTCTCGCCGGGCTTGACTTCCATCACGTCGCCTACCTGCACCGCTTTGGGGTCGAGCACCAGAGGCTGGCCGCCGCGCACCACGGTCACTTCGGTGGCCTGAATTTCGAGCAGGGCCTTGATGCTGCGCTTGGCCCGGTTCACGGCCGCGTCCTGAAACAGCTCGCCCACGGTGTAGAACAGCATCACGGCTACCCCTTCCGGGTACTCGCCAATGGCAAAGGCCCCGAGCGTGGCCAGGCTCATGAGTAGAAACTCGTTGAAGATGTTGCCGCTGGGAATGCTGAGCACGGCGGCTTTCACAACCTTCCAGCCTACCAGCACGAAGGCCAGTCCGTACCAAACCAGGCGCACGTAGCCGCTGAAAAAACCGACTTTATAGTAGTCCAGCGCAATGCCGGCTAGCAGCAGCGCGAAGCTGATGCCCGGCACGAGGTAAGGGTTAGTGGCGTCCGGGCCGTGGTGGTGGCCGTCGTTCCCGCCGCCGTGGTCGTGGCCGGGCACGTCGTGGCCCTGGGGTGCGGCGGCGGCCTGGGGTGTGAGCTGGGCGCGGCTCACCGCCCCCGCGTTGGCAGGGTTAACCTGCTTGGCCGTGTTCAACGGCTCATCGGTGTTAGAAGAAGCAGGTTCAGGCATAATATCAGGCACGTGAGAAAGGGAAGGACAAAACTTGGTAGTTAATGAAGCCCGGTCGGGCTTACAGCGGTTGGGATTGGCTGCGCGGCCGGCACCAGCGCCTCGGCGTAAGCCTGTTGTAAGAGAAGGTGAAACCGGTCGCTGCGTTGGCGGGCGGCTTGCAGCAGCACGACCACAGCAGCAACGTCGGCTTCGTATTGCTCCCATTCGGATACCCCAATCAGAGCCAGCACATCAAGCCGCGTTGCCAGCGGCGTCGACCACACCTCAAACCGGTCCAGCACCGCCACTCTGTCTGCTAGCTCGGTTGCGCTAAGTCTTTTATTGGGCGCGTTGGCGGCATTGCTCGTCATCCAGATTTTCCAATGCTTGCCCGCCTTCGAGCTGTTGCAGGTACTACAGCACGGCACTAGGTTATAGATGTCGGTGATGTAGCCAGAGGGGCGGCCGTCCGCCGCAGTTAGGTTGCGGAAGTGGTCGAGTTGCGTGGCGGGTCGGCCGCAGTACACGCACCCGAGTCCATCAACTGCCAACGGGGCAATGCCCAACTGCGCTCGCCAAGCGGCCTCTTGGGCAGCCGTAGGCCGGACTTCCGGGACGATGGTGTTGATGAAGGCCCGTCTGATAGACGTTTTCAGGCTATCTATTTTCATGCGGGCGGGCAGCTTGATGCCCACGATTTCTCGGCTGATGCTGGGGTTTTTCTTGGCCATTTTGACTGGGGCGTTATTCTTCCTCCTCGGCGTTTTTGAGCTTGCCCAGCAAGGCGTAAGCCCCCTCTACGACAAAGCGCAGCGGTTTGCCCTGCTCGGCCGCGGGCAGGTGAAACTCGGTGTAGCCGTCTTCGCTTACGCCCCGCGTCACGGGCACGAGGCGGTAGGTGGCCCGGCCGGCGGCCGGGCCCGAATCGGTGGCCACGAACACGTAGGACTGGGCCCCGTACTGCACCACCGCTTTTTCCGGCAGGGTGGGCACGGTCACGCGGTTGGTTTCGATGACGGCCCGCACGAAGGTGCCCGGCAGCAGCTGCTCGTCTTCCCGGTCCAGGTGGGCGTGCACCCGCACGGTGCGCTCGTCGCTGATGGTTTTGCTGATGAGGTACACATGGGCTGTGCGCTCCCGGGTCAGCGAGTCGTTGCCCAGGGAAAAGCGCACCAGCTGTTTTTCCTTCACCTGCGGAATGTCCTTTTCAAACACGGTCAGCTCGACGTGTAGGTGCTCGGGGTTGACGATTTCAAACAGCACGTCGGTGGGCGTCACGCTCTGGCCGATGCTCACATTCACGGCCTTCACGAAGCCACCTTTAGGGGCCCGCAGGATGGCCGTGCTCACGATGGTCCCGCCAATGGGCAGGCCGGCCAGACGCAGGCGGGCGGCCTGGGCATTGGTTTTCACTTGCAGGGCCTCGTACTCGGCCTGGGCACGCTGGAAGTTCTTTTGGGGCGCTACCTCCTGCCGGTATAGCTCGCCCTGGCGCTCGTATTCAGCTTTCGCAAACTTGAGCTGGCTGCGGGTTTCCTGGTAGTCCTGCTGCAACTGCACGAAGTCGGGGTTGCGGATGACGGCCAGCACCTGGCCGGCGCGCACCCGCGAGCCTTGCAGCAGGTCGGTCCGGTCCACAAAGCCGCCCAGCGGGGCGCTGACCGATACCAGGTTTTCGGGCGGCACGTCGAGCACGCCGTTCACTTTCAGCCCCCCGCTCATGGGGCGCTCGGTGAGGGAGCCCAGGCGCACGCCGCCCACCTGCTGCTCGGCAGCGGTGAGCGTGACGCGGTCGGCGGGGTCTTTCTCGGCTGCTTCCCCGCCGGGAGTGGCGGCGGCCGTTTCTTCTTTTTCCGTGGGGGCTTCCTTGGAGCCGCAGCCGCTTAGCAGGCCGAGCAGCACCAGGGGGAGGGCTAGGTATCGCATGATGATTCTGAAGTTGAAGGGAGAAGGCGTAGCGCGGCGCGGGCCGGGCTACTGGCTGCCCAGGAGGTATTCCAGTTCGATAACGGTCTGGTTGTGTTGCAGCAGCGCGTCGAGGTAGTCGAGGCGCAGGCGGCGGGCGCGCTCCAGGTTGAGCAGGTATTCGGAGTAGCCGGTTTCGCCGGCCTTGTAGGCAATCGTCGACAGGCGGGTGATGACCGTGGCCTGCGGCAGGGCCGTGCTTTCGAAGTAGGCCAGGCGCTGCTGCTGCTCGGTGCGCCGCAGCAGCAGCTCATCGAGCTGGCCGGCCAACTCGGCCCGGTAGCGGTCGAAGCCGACCTGGGCCACCTGCTCCTGCAGGCGGGCGGCCTGCACCCGCGCTTTTTGGGGCCGCCGCCACAAGGGCACGGCCACCCCGGCCTGCACGCCCTGGAAGCGGGAGCCCCCGCCGAAGTAGCGCTCGGTACCGGCCGCGTCAAGGCGCTGGTAGCCGATGATGCTCTGGTTGAAGTAGCCCACAGTGAACTCGGGCAGCCCGGCCGCCTGCTCTACCCGGGTTTCGGCGCGACGCTCGGCTACCTGCTGGGCCAGCACCCGCGCCTGCGGGTTGGTGCGCTTCAGCAGCGTATCGACCAGCGCCGGGGCCGTGGTGTCGGCCAGCTGGGCGGCCCCCAGCAGCGCGAGCGGCCGGAGCACGCTGTCGGCCAGGGCCACGGCGGCCGGCACTTGCAGCAGCGCCTGCAGCTGGCGCTGGGCCACCCGGAAGTCGGTGCGGGCCGCCCGCAGCTGGGTGCGGACTTCGCCCTGCTGCACCAGGGCCGTGGCGGGTTCGAGCCGGGCCGCCTCGCCGGTCTTGAAGCGCAGGTTGGCCGAGCGCAGAAATTCTGAGTAGAGGCTGTCCTGGCCCCGCAGCACCCGTAGGCGGTGGCGGGCGTGCACGGCCTGCTCGTAGCTCAGGCGCACCTGTCGGCGCAGCTCGGCCTGCACCTGCGCCAATTGCGCCCGCTGGCCGGCAATGCGGGCGTCGGCCAGCCCGGCGGCACTGCGGTAAACGCCGGGCAGAGCCAGCGACTGGGTAATGGTGAACTGGTTGTCGCGGTTCAGGGAGTTGTACTGCCCGTAGCTGCCGGTGAGCGTGGTGCGGCCGAAGTCGTAGGCCGTGCGGCGGATGGCCTGCTGGGCTTCCAGCGCCCGGGTGCCGGCCAGCACCGTGCCGTTGGTTTGCAGGGCCTGGCTCACGGCCTGCGCGGCAGTCAGCGGCCCCTGCGCCCGACCCAGCAGCGGCAGGCCGAGCAGCAGCAAAAGCAGCCCCGAGGCCACGGGCAGGCTTTTCGCGGGGGCAGCGGAAGTAACTTCTGGTTGCGGCTCCCCATTCGCGCCACCGGCCTTCACGCGCTCGGAAAGGGCGTAGAGCATGGGCAGCACCAGCAGTGTGAGCAGCGTAGCCGACACCAGTCCGCCGATGACCACGGTGGCCAGCGGGCGCTGCACTTCGGCCCCGGCGGACTGGGCCAGGGCCATGGGCAGGAAGCCGAGCGAGGCCACGGTGGCCGTCATCAGCACCGGCCGCAGGCGCACTTCGGTGCCGCGCAGAATGCGCTCCATCAGGTCGTTCACCCCTTCGGCCTTGAGCTGGTTGAAATAGCCGATGAGCACGATGCCGTTGAGCACGGCCACCCCGAACAGGGCAATGAAGCCCACCCCGGCCGAAATACTAAAGGGCATGTCCCGCAGCCACAGCGCCGCGATGCCGCCGATGGCCGAGAGCGGGATGGCCGTAAAAATCATCACCGACTGCTTGAAGGAGCGGAAGGTGAAGAACAGCAGCACGAAGATGAGCACCAGCGCCACCGGCACGGCCACGCTCAGGCGGTCGGTGGCCTGGCGCAGGTTCTCGAACTGGCCGCCGTAGGTGGTGTAGTAGCCGGGGGCAAACTTGAGCTGCCGGTCAATCTTGCCCTGCAGCTCTTCGACCACCGTTTCCACGTCGCGGCCCCGCACGTTGAAGGCCACGCTGATGCGGCGCTTGGCGTCGTCGCGCTGAATCTGGTTGGGTCCTTCGCGCAGCTCCACGCTGGCCACTTGCTCCAGGGGAACCTGCCGGCCGTTGGGGGCGGCGATGAACAGGCGGCGCACGCTGTTGATGTCCTTGCGCAAATCCTGGCGCAGGCGCAGGACCAAATCGAAGCGCCGCTCCTGCTCGAAGACTTGACCGGCGGTTTCGCCGGCGAAGGCCGTTTGCACGGTGCGGTTCACGTCGGCCACGTTCAGGCCGAACTGGGCGAGGCGGTTGCGGTCCAGCGCCACCACAATCTGGGGCAAGCCCGTTACCTGCTCCACGTACACGTCTTCGGCCCCCTTCACCTGGCGCACGAGCCGGCCGGCCTGCTGGGCGTAGTCGGCCAGCTGCTGCAGGTCCTCCCCGTAAATCTTGAGCACCACGTCCTGCTTGGCCCCCGAAATCAGCTCGTTGAAGCGCATCTGGATGGGCTGCTGAAACCCAAACGTGACGCCGGGCATGACGCTTAGGGCATCGGCCATCTTATCGGCCAGCTCTTCGCGGTTGGGGGCGGAAGTCCATTGCTTCTGGTCCTTGAGAATCACCATCACGTCGGCGGCCTCCACCGGCATGGGGTCGGTGGGAATCTCGCCGGCCCCGATTTTGGCGACTACTTCCTTGACTTCGGGAAACTGCTTTTTGAGAATCCCACCGGCCTTTTGTGCCTGCTCGATGGTGTAGCTCAGCGAAGAGCCGGTGAGCACGCGCATCTCCACCGCGAAATCGCCTTCGGTCAGCGTCGGAATGAACTCGCCCCCCAGGGTGCGAAACAGGAAAAAGCTTCCCACCAGCAGGCCCACGGCCGTAAGCAGCACCGCGGCCTGGTGCCGCAAGGCCCCTTTAAGCAGCGGGTGGTAGAGGCGGGTGTAAAAGGCCATCATCCGGTCGGAAATGGTCGGTTTGTTTTCCGTCGACCGGCTCAGGGCCAACGCCGACATCATCGGCACGTAGGTCAGGGACAGGATAAATGCCCCGAGAATGGCGAAGGCCACGGTTTCGGCCATGGGCCGGAACATCTTGCCCTCGATGCCAGCCAGGGCCAGCAGCGGCAGGTACACGATGAGGATGATGATTTCGCCGAACGCGGCCGAGGAGCGGATTTTGCTGGCCGCGTGGTAGGTTTCCTCGTTCATCTGCTCGGTGCTCAGGCGGTTGCCCTGCACCACCAGATGCCCGCCGTGCAGGCGGTGAATGATGGCCTCGACGATGATGACGGCCCCGTCCACAATCAGCCCGAAGTCAATGGCCCCGAGGCTCATCAGGTTGCCCGACACGCCAAACAGGCGCATCATGCTCACGGCAAACAGCATGGCCAGCGGAATGACGGAGGCCACCACCAGCCCGGCGCGCCAGTTGCCCAGAAACAGCACCAGCACAAACACCACAATTAGCGCCCCTTCCAGCAGGTTCTTGCTCACCGTGTGAATGGCCCGGTCCACCAGGTTAGAGCGGTCGAGGAAAGGCTCCACACTCACGCCTTCGGGCAGGGTTTTGCGAATGGTGGCCATGCGCTTCTGCACGTCCTGGATGACTTCGGCGGCGTTGGCCCCCTTGAGCATGAGCACCAGGCCGCCGGTCACTTCGCCCTGGTCGTTGAGGGTCATGGCCCCGTAGCGCACGGCCGCGCCGTAGCGCACGTCGGCCACGTCGCGCACCAGCACGGGCAGGCCGGTGCGCGTGCTGCGGATGACGATGTTGCCGATGTCGGCGGGCGAGGTGGCCAGGCCCTCGGTGCGGATGAAAGCGGCGGTGGGGTTCTGGTCGAGGTAGGCCCCGCCGGCGTTCTGGTTGTTGGCGGCCACGGCCTGGTACACCTCGTTCACGGTGACGCCCAGCGAGCGCAGCCGCTCCGGGTCGAGGGCCACCTCGTACTGCTTGAGCAGCCCGCCGAACGAACTCACGTCGGCCACCCCCGGGGTGCCCAGCAGCTGCCGACGCACTATCCAGTCCTGAATGGTGCGCAGCTCGGTGGCGTTGTATTTCTTCTCAAAGCCCGGCTTGGCGCGCACCAGGTACTGGTACACCTCGCCCAGGCCAGTGCTGAGCGGGGCCAGCTCGGGGCGGCCCGTGCCGGCCGGAATCTGGCTTTCGGCCTCCTGCAGTCGCTGCGATACTTGCGTGCGGGCCCAGTAAATGTCGGTCTGGTCCTCGAACACGACGGTGACCACCGAGAGGCCGAAGCGCGAAAACGAGCGCACTTCAACCTGCCCCGGGATGGTGGCCATGGCCTGCTCCACGGGAAAAGACACCAGGCGCTCAATCTCCTGGGCGGCCAGCGAGGGAGCCACCGTGTAAACGACAACCTGGTTACTGGTAATGTCGGGCAGCGCGTCAATCGGCAGCCGACTCAGCGAGTAGCCGCCCCACGCCACCAGGGCCAGGGTTAGCAGCCCGATGATGAGCTTGTTGTGTATAGAAAAATGAATCAGCCGGTCGAACATCCGCTGGTTGGGGTTAGGTCTAACGCTTCCGTGAAACCCTGCGGCCCGGTGGCTCCGGCACAAGCGGCGGGAGCACAAAGGGCATAACCGACTCAGCGCCAAACGCTAAATCGCCCGTCACGCACCGCGACGGGCCACCCGGAGGGGTGGTCAGCAGGAAAATAGGGGAAGGGTTAGGCCTGGGGCGGCTGCCACACAGACCCAAGCGCCCGCGTTGGGGCGGCCACAACCAGCCGGCCGTGCCGGAGGCTGGTAGCCCACTCAGTGGGCGGAGTATAGGCTGCCTGATTGCCCAGCGGTACGGGCATCACGGCCCCGCCGCAGCAGTGGCACTGGCACAGCGGCGAGCACCAGTCGCCCAACGCGCCGGCCCCGCAATCGGAATGCGAAGCGGCCACGGTTGTTTGCTGCTGGTCCTTGCACACGGGTACTTCGTCCGTGCAGGAAAGGCACGAGAGGCAGGCGAAGTAGAAGGCAAAAAACAGGGCGAGCAGGCGCATGTGTTGGCAAAGATACAATGGATAACGAGGTGGGCTAGCTTAGCTGGACAGATTCGGGAGATTGTGACAGGCGATGTAGGGGCTGATTCTTAGCCGGACTTTGGCAGGCCAGGGAAACGGCCACCGTCAGGAATTCGCTCTTGCAGTGGCTCCAAAGCGATTCCGCGTGAGCGTTATCGTAGCAGTGGCCGCGCCGTGCTGGTTGACCAGAGCTTGAAGATGCGCGGACGTTTATTCAGTTCCTTGCTTGCTTTAGCTGCTCAAAAGCAATGGCCTACTGGGTGAGCGTTCCGTCCCGTTACTGCTCACTCCAGGCTGCTAACTGGCCTAAAGCTTGGCGTAACTGCGCAGCTGCCGGGCTACCAGCTGCATGATGCCCAACCCTTGGTCAAACGCAGGGAGTGGGCTGCGCAGCAGGCCCGGTTTTTGGGGCTCTAAAATGCCTTTTTTAGGGGTAAATACGCCATTTCTGTCGTATCTTGTAGGATGACAGGAAGCCAAAAAAGACAGTTTCGCCAGCGGTTCCAGGCGCACCTCTACCCGGTCAAAACCTTCCGGGGCGACCCCACCCGGCCGGCCTATACGCTGTTCAGTTTACATAAGTACCCGACCTTCCTCGCGGCGATGAACGAGCTGGACGAGTTGGTGGACCAGTGGCCCCGAAACCTGCCGCGCACCGTCGCGCTGCTGGCCCTACGCCAGGCGTTTTTCGACAGCGGGGCCGTGCATTGGGCCGAGCAGGAGGTGTGGGACGAGGACCAGGAGAACGTACACGCTCTGATGCTCAATGAGCGCCGTTACGGGCAGCGGTCTAACCCGGAGCAGGCCGCCCGCCACGCCCGAAACTTGGCGTTGGCCGAAGCCGCCCTGGTCGAAAGCCAGCGTCGCAAGCAAGGCCCCCCAACCGGCAGAGGGCCGCGCCAGGCCCCGCTAGCGCCGCCGCAAGCGAAGGCCCTGGCGTTTGCGCCCGCCCGGCCCCGGCCGCACAACCGGCCTGCCGCCCGGCCCCGCTACACGGCCGCGCAGCTGCAACGCGACCCGCTGGCCTACCAGGCCGCGATGAACGAGCTAGACGAGCTGCTGGAGCACTGGCCGTACAAGCGGAACCGTATTCTCTACCTGCTGGCTACGCACGACGCGCTGGTGCAGCGCGGCGGCCGGGTGGCAGATGAATCCCAGTTACTCGACCCCGGGAACCCCGCCCACCAGGCCGCTCGGACGCAACGGCTCCAGCGGGCCGCCGCTCGTGCGGCTGACCCACGGCGAGCCGGCCGCTACCAGCAGGCCGAGCGCGAGGCACGCAGCTGGCTGGAATGCCGGAACCGGCACCCGAAGCCAGTGGTCAGCCCGTTGCCCTAGCCCAACTGCCCCGGTGCCACGGAAGCCGGCGCCCGCAGTCTGGCAGGAGGGCCGCGCCCCCCGCAAAGGCGTATTTTGTACCTTTCACCAGCTCCATATGCCCCGAATTCAACTTGCTGTCCAGGGAGCTGACCACGGCCCAGGCTGCGACCCGCGCACCGACCACCTGCGCCCCGTCATTGCATTCCTGCTGGCCCAGGGCAACCGCCCCGCGCAGTGGTGGCGCGAGGACGGGTGGCGGTCGGACACCGGCGGCGAACTGCATTATGCTTTTACCGACCCTATCGACGCAGCCCGGTTGCACGTGCACTTTGATTTTCCGCCATCCATCGTGCTCGATGAGACTGGCGGCATTCGGGACCGGGTGAACCGGGTCGCTATCTACTACAGCCAGCCGGTGAAGCCCCTGTGCTTTGACTTAACTGAGCCAGTGGCGTAAGCTGCTCATTTTCGTTAGTGGTAAATTATTTTCGATTGTGGTAAATTTTTCGTATCTTTGTCGTGTTAGCCGCTAAAGAGCCAACTATGAGAGAGTAAATAAAATAAATTAACTAACAGATTATGAATGTATTAACTAAGCAAGAATTAAGAAAATATGCGATAGAACACCTAGACGTTGCAACAGCTATTTGGGAACTCTACGATGATATGAAGGCCGCGAGTTGGGCCAATGCTGCTGAGATAAAGGCGTTTGACCCGAGCGCCACCCACGTTGGAAATAACCGTTGGGTCTTTAACCTGCTTCGCAACCGCTACCGCCTGGTGGTCAAGATTAACTACTCAAAGCTGCCGGACTTCACCGGCCAGATTTTTATCCGCTTCATCGGTACCCACGCGGAGTATGACCGTATTACCGATATCGCGAATCTATGAGCCAATGAGCTGATTCGCAGAAAATTGTAAAACTTTAAAAGACCGTACAAAATGACTATCCAAAATGATGCAGAATACCAGGTTGGTATGAGCCGCTTGGAAGCCCTAAACAGTGATAACCCCGCTCACCTGGCGGAAATGGAAGCGCTGGGCAATGCTCTCGAAGCCTACGAAGACAGCCACGGCCACGCGCCCGTGCGGCCGGATTCGCTTGTTTTCCGCATTGAGCGCTACATGTTTGAGCACCGCCTGAAAAAGCAGGAGCTGGCGCAGTTGCTGGGTATCACCAACAGTCGCTTGAGCGAAGTGCTCAATGGCAAGCGTGCCGTGAACATGGATTTGGGCCGGCGCTTGTACACCAAGCTGCAAATTCCCGCCGAGTTTGTGCTGATGCACGCCTAGCAGCGACGTGTTAGCTAAAGGAAAGCCTCGCTCATCAAGCGGGGCTTTGCTCTTTTGGGGCCGTGCTACGGGACATTGGCGGGCTTTTCGACGGTGTGTTGCTCGATGAAAATTAACCAGCGCAGCAGCCGGCTTGCTCTTGGCAACCCGACGAACATTACCCCGCGCACACGCTCTTGGCCTTCTTATAGCAGCGGGGGAATAAAAGTGCCTGCAAAGCACCTAGGCACGGTTTTTAATGCTGTGCCTGGTCATGGCAACGGGCTCGTTAAGGGCTCGTAACGTTCGCAAGGAAAGAATAAGCCTGCCCCTGCGCGACCTCAATTAGACTCGTCGGCAGCACCGCTTCGTGCAAGTACGCAAATAGCACAAAGCCGCTGCGTTGGCGCTCCTTGGGCGCAGGTGCTTGTCTCTGGGGCCCTGCCGCCTTCATGTAGAAACCGCAGGGGTTCGTTGGCTATTTCTTCAACAGCCCGGCCGTTTTCAGAAACAAGCCGCCGGCGTTGGTTGTAGCCTTAATCTTGCCCGTTTTCAGCTTGTAGACGAACCCAAACAGGTCATTCACTAAGTCTTGGTTACTCAGAATCCGACCGACAAGCCCCGCGTCTTTGATGTCCAAATCCCTTAAGTGTTGTCGGGCCTTCTGCTCTCGCGCCTCGTCCAAAGGTTGCTCAAAGGGCAGCGGCAACTGCTCGGGCAACTGGGCCTGGATGAAGAAGCGGACGGACTCAAAGGCTCGTCCCTTTTTGAGCAACTCGTAGCGTAGCTGTAAATCGGTGTGCTGGTTGATTTGCTGGACGGCTACGTCAAGTACCTTGCGCTGCAGCATCGACACCTTGGAATACTGCTCTGGTTCCTTCCCCTCTGGGTCTTTTAGGTTGAGCATGACTTTGAAGTCGTGCAGCGAATAAGTAATGGATGGTTTGTCCTTCCACTGACTGGCCATTTGATAGACCCGCTTAGCGTACTTGCTGCTCAAATTGAAGGCGGCCTGCAATCGGAAGGAGGTAAAGTTGCGCTTGAGGTCAATCAAGTAGGGTCTCATTTTTTCCGAGACCTCCAACTCTATTACCCCTTGCCCGTGCAGGTATTCGGCACTGGCCAGCAAGCCTACTTGCAGAGTCCGGCGCTCCTTTTCGTTCTTAATGATGTACTCACGGGAACGCAGGGCACTGGTGGCGTCGAAGAACTGTTGGTAGTTCCACTGGCGCCCCGTTAGTTGCTGGAGTTCCGTCACCTTGACCCGGTAGAAAGTGCCGATGTTATCCTCTTTCTTAAGCAGGGAAAGCAGGTAGAAGACGATATCCATCTCGCAGGCAGTCATTTCGTAGCGCGCCGTCGTGATGGCGTTATGCTGACGAATCTCCAGGGCCGTGGGCAGGGGAACAAGGCTAGTCATGCAACGAAAGTAGCACAAAAGGAAACAAACTATTAAGTGTAGTTTCCTTTCACTTATAAAACGTTTCCTCTGGACTTATAAAAGGTTTCTCTACGCTTATAAAATGTTTCCTTTGGGCTTATAAAAGGTTCCCTTTCGCTTATAAAAGGTTCCCTTTCGGGCTCTGTAAGACCTTACAATCAAGCACTTGCGAGCTCTCAAATAAGAACAAATAAAAGAAAATACACAAACTTGTGATTGGTTGTGCCAACAAAAGCTTTTAAAAGGGTGGGACCGGGGAACGTCTGAGGAAAAGTAGGGCCCGAAAGGAAACCTTTTATAAGTGCTTGACCCCTTTCGAGGCCTTGAAAGGAAACCTTTTATAAGCATTAGGTCCTTGGTACAGCTTCTGAAAGGAAACCTTTTATAAGTCAAACCCCAAGTATTAGATAGCACAAACCGAACCGGGAAATAACGGGTTTATATACTATTAAATACTGATTATCAGTCTATAATCTCTTTGTGCTGCTTGAGCTTCAGCAAGCCACCCAGTAGCAGTGTTTTTTAGCCTCGGCGGGTACTAAGAGTTTACGAAAAGATATCGCTAGACCACCTCATACTGATAGCACCGAAACGAATCAGCACACAGAATCCAATACGCTGCTTAGGGAAATCACCAATTCAAACTCACATCTGGCACGGTCTAGCCAAGTACTGAAAAGAAGTTAGTATAATAAAAATAAAATAATACTATGTACTTGGCTGTATTTTTGATGCTGCCCCTCCCCTACCGTAAGCAATTCGCCCCGAAGAATTACTTTTTTAAGCATAGCACACGGACCCAGCTTGTACCGTGAATAGTTAGCAACTAGTTTTACAACTAAAATTACAACTGGTTTTAGTTTTAAATCCATAACAATGATTTACACGGTAGGTGGTATCAAAGGAGGCAGTGGCAAAACGACTATTGCCACCAACCTAACAGTGTTTCTGTTGCAACAGGGACGCGACGTTATTCTGGTAGACGCCGACGACCAGGAATCAGCTACGGACTTCACCTCGTTCCGGCACCAGTCGTTGGATGGGGAGATTGGCTACACGGCCGTGAAGCTAACGGGACGGGAGCTGCACGCGAGCGTGGCCCGGCTGGCCACGAAGTATGACGACATCATCATCGACACGGGGGGGCGGGACACGGTCAGCCAGCGGTCGGCCCTGACCATCTCCCAAGCCTACCTGGTGCCGTTCGCTCCGCGCTCGCTCGATATATGGACCCTGCGCAAGGTGGAGAACCTGATTGCGGAAGTGCATCCGTTCAACCCCGGCCTGCGGTGCCTGACGTTTATCAACAAAGCCGATGCCCGCGGCACGTACAAGGAAGAGGTCGGCGAACTGCTACGCGAATCGGAGTACTTACAGTTTTTGGATGCTGCCGTTGGGAATCGCATCTCCTTTGCCAACGCAGCAGCTACTGGCTTAGGGGTACTGGAAATGAAGCCAGCCGATGACAAAGCAGTGGCAGAAATAAATGAGCTCTGCAACTGCGTGCAAAAAGCGGCATCGATTGTAAATCAAAGCTCTAAATAGCATTCAACAACTAAAACCAGTTGTTGAATGAATTGTGAAACTAGAATCTGATTCACAACTTATAAAAAGTATTAAATCTGATGCGAAATCAGTTGTTGATTCAGTTGTTAAAATAGTTGTCGTTTAAGAACTGATTCAGCAAGTTATTAAACCAGCGCCAACGTATGAAAAAGCCCAAAATCGGTTTGCCCCCTGTACGTGCAATAGCCACGTCAATGCAGGAGATGATTAACAAAGGAGGCTCCGTTTTAACCGAACCAATTGCGTCAGCACCGGAGCCGGAGGAGGATAAGCTCAAATCATTCACGTTCAAAATTTACGAAAGTGAGTTGGCTCAAATCAGGGAAATCCAGCAGGCACTCCCGAAGCGAGACCGCATCTCCATTCATGATTTCGTGGTGGCAGCCGTAAAAAGCAAAATTGAACAGGAAAGAAAACCTACAACTTAATTAACAACCAATTATAGTTGTTAATTAAGTTGTAGGTTTATTGTGAACGCCTTGATTTCATTTGGCTTATGATGATGGCGCAAACTATAGTAAGGACATAACCCTTCCAATAAATTTCATCTATAAGCGCTTACCAAATAGGGCAGCGCAAGGGCATAACGCCTCAGTATGTTAACGGCTCATGCAATAAAGGCGAATAGCACGCGAGTTCGTCGGCCGTGGGCTCCCGTTACATTCAATGCCGCTGCTCACGGCCCGTTGTAAGCAGCACGTATTCTGCAGGGCCAAAGCGGTGACGATTAGCCCCAGTGCTCCCAACTGGTCACCCACGGCAAGAAAGGAGAGCTATGCAATACGCCGGCGGCAGGCCTCATTCTGCACACAGGCCAGCAGGTAAAGCGTTCTAATCAAGCGACAGTATTCTTAAAATGAAACTTCTGCCCGGAGATGCTATGAGGCCACCTGCGATATTTCTAGCAGTATTAGGGCTTAGGGGTTAGGGACTGCGCTAATTCCTGCTGATAAGCCCAGTCTTCAGGCGAAAGGATGGATTGCAAGAACGCATCGTAGCCCAGGTCACGGCGCTCAAGTGCATGCCGCCGTAGCGGCAGGCTGTTCCGGCTGGCCTCGAACCCACCGCGCTCCATGGCTACCCGCATTTTCTCAGGTAAGCCTTCCAGCCAGTGGCGGAAGTCGTCTTCGGTCACGGCCCCGTCGGCCTGTTGCTGGTAGCGGTAGCTGGCGTTGCCCAACCGAAACAGCCGGGCGTGATAGGGCCGTTGCGTTTCGGGCAACGCCGCGAGAAATTCCACCTGCGCTTGGTGGTGTTTATCCAGCGGATGGCGGGGGTGGAGCAATTCTTCCATCGTGGAATGAGCAAATTGGTTAAGCTGTCCTTCCCTGTCGAGCATAGGCGCTCAGTACTTCGGGGGCGTCGTAGAGCAGGCCCCCGGCCTCTTCGATTTCGTCCATGTCCACCTGGGGACTATCGCTGAGCAGCACTTGCCAGACGTAGGCGAAGTCAACGCGCACGGTTGTCCATGCGCGCTGGTCGCCCGGGTCCAGGTGCACCGAACAGGTGAAGCCGTCTGCTCCAATGACCAGGTCTTGGGTGGTGTGGGCCTGCAGGTGGAGCATGCCCAGCAGCACGGGGCCATCCGGACTCTCGAACGAGGTCGTATTAATCAGGTAGTGATTGGCGGGGTCCGCCAGGCCCGCCTCCACCGCCGTCAGCACCGATACCAGCGGGTGTTCGTCGGAAGGGGGAGCCGCCGCATAGGCCCGGTTGATGTCGGTGGGGGAGGGGTGGCGCTGATGGACCGCTGCATTATAGTAAACAATGGTGTCGGGGCCGTAATTGACTTCGTCGGCTGTTTGCTCGGCAGGGGTGAGTTCCTTGCGACAGAGCTGATACAGCTGGTCGAAAGGCACGGTGGCACGGAACCGGTCAGCCCACGGGTCCGGGTAATGCGGTTCGCCCCGCTCGGGGTAAAGAACCAATTCCGTGTCGAAGGCCACGAAATCCGGTCCGACTTCCATGTTAGCTACCTCGCCCTGCCGCAGGGCAAACACGGCGGGAAAGTGCCGGCGGCGCGGATGATTCGTGCGGTCGTAGCTGTGGCCCCCGAGCAGGTAGGCAATGGGCGGGTCGGCCAGGTCTGCGACGAGCTGCTGGAGCAGCGCGGGCAGTTGAGCTGGGTCGCTGAGGGGAGTGGGCTGGCCGGGGTCGGCGGAAGCGGTGGGGTACATAACGGAAAGGCTAGCGCAGGCAAGATAAGGTACTTGATATTCCCGGCGGATGCTGACTCAAAATCGAACCGAGCCCAAAGCCGAACGATTCGACGGCAGCTGTTCCCTGGGCCGACTAAATTTTTTTGGAGTCATCTACTACATCGCTGAATCCAGTGCAGAATGGCGGCACTCCATCCACGAGTAATATGATAATTACGTGGTGTCTATAACCACAATTGTCTGCTAGCACTCGTCATATTCCACATAACCCATATTATGTGGAATCTAACGAGTGCTAAAATTTATATCTAAAAGCTAATTGTGCGCGTTTGCATTCTACTCCCAATGGAAGGCCAGGAGGTAATCCATATTGAAGTGAGACGGGGCATATAAGGGTACTGTGGAAGAAATCAAACTCCCATGCCGGTTGATATGCTGCTGGCTAACAGGCGGCAATGGCATTGGATACCGGCTGGCGTTCAAACGTCGGAATCAAGTTTAATACATTTTGAAGATTGTGCTTGTGTCTATATAAGTACAATTATGGGTCGTTTTTCGTTTGGTTGTATCTATATACGCACAAACGTTGAAAGTCAGCATTTTGCGAAGTCATAACTTGACTATAATTTTGAGACACCCAAATAGTATAGTGCAATTTTTGATTGCCTTTTATGGCCTTGATTAGCAGAAAGAAGTTACCTAAAATGTTCTGGCATCCTCAACTGGGCAACTGGCGAGCGACACCAGGCTTCCAGAGAACGACTCCTCGCTCGCTTGACGCATGAGCCAGCGGCCTCTTGCATTGCGCTGGCTGTCTATGGTCAATCTCATGTAGCAGCGCTTAGCTCGATGCAACCACCTTGCCGCATGCGTGCAGGAGGTGGCTTGGGAAACAGCGGGAAAGGACGGACTCCGACAGGGTCTTACCGCCCGGCCCGCGCAATGGCGTTTGTGCGCTGTGCGCCTAAGCCGCCATTCTTCGATTGAAGGATGCCCCCACCATAATCGCTTATTAAAACATACACCATTCTAACCATTAAATACAACGGAGACCGATACTGCCATGGCGTAAGCCGATAGAATCATTCTGCTGAAATGACCACGAATTCTCACTTTCCCCCTCTCTTGTCCGTCTCATATGAGCCTTCAACATCGATTTCCCACCCTTTTTGAGCAGCCCCACGCGGGTGAATGGCTCACCGAGCAAGAATCTCTTCGACCAGCAAATACGGTTAGTGCCTATGGGTACGCGTTGGTGGACTACTTTCGGTATTGTGCGATTCACGCCATCACCCCTGCCAGTGCCAAGCGTGCCGAGGTCGTGGCTTACGTTAGAGACCTCTCCGAGCGCTCCAAATCCACGACGCATGCTCTGCCGGGTAAGCGTGTTGGTTACGTGAGAAGCACCACACACGAAGGATTTGCTAATGCCACCGTGCGGTTGAGGCTAACCACCGTCCGGCTTTATTACAAATACCTGAAGGGAACAGAAGTACTGGCGACGAATCCCGTTGAAGAAGGGGTATACGGATGGGGGAAAAGGTACAGTAAGGCGCGGCGCGGCTGGGTTGCCCGCCTGGAAAAGGAATTCTGGCTTCCGAATGCACGGCAGTGGCAGGCGATTCTGGACGCGGCATCATCCGAATGCATTCGGAACCGGTTCATGCTGGCGTTGGCGTACGACGCAGGCCTCCGCCGGGCGGAGTTGTGCGCCCTGCAAATTCGCGATATAGACCCTTCCAGCCAATTAATCAAGTTGCGGCCGGAAACCACTAAAACGGGTGTCGCACGGGAAGTCCCTTATTCCGATGTAACGGCCGAACTGTTCGCGGCTTATCTGGAGCATCGCCAGAGCTTGGGCCAACCGACGGGCCCGCTTTTCTTGTCGGAGTCCCGGCGTAACCCGCGGCAACCCCTCACGATTTGGAGTTGGTCCAAGACCGTACAGGCTTTGGGAAAACGAGCCGGCTTGCCGATGCTGACGACGCACACGCTGCGGCATTTGCGCTTAACCGATTTAGCCAAGGCCAACTGGGAACTGCCTATAATTGCGGCCTTTGCGGGGCACCGGAGCGTCGCCACGACGATGCGCTACATCCATCTGAGCGGACGTGAGTTAACCGAACGGTATCGGCAAACGCTGAATTCGATTCTGGACCAGCGGCAGGAGACGATGAAAACCTCTCTGCTATGAGCAAGGGCGAATCACGCACGGACAGAAACAAGAATTCTGTTCGAACTTGGCCCTTTGTCCTTCCACCGTCAAACAGGAGATTTAGCTTAAGTCCGTTGGAGAAGGTTGCGCTGAACTTCGCGCAAACGCAAGGCCCCTGGGAGAGCGGCAACGCACTCAAAAAGGTAATTAAGCAGCCGCTGAATCGGCTTGTTCAGCCCATTGAGGCCGCCCTGCTGCACTGGGGAATTCCGACAGGGAAAGTAGATGAAGGCAGCCGGCGAGCGTGCATTTCCTTGCTGCTGCACGAGATGCATCGACGGCAAACAAGCCTTTGGGCTTGGGACGAGAGCGCTTGGATAGAAATAGTTGGTCACACGAACAAGGAGTTCAAAAGCACCCACCGTGTTTTCGAAGACGCCCATCAAATTTCAAGCCTTACTTACCGGCAGTACGTTTTGGCCTGCGCGTATCTAGTGGGTGAAATCCCCATTTATCAATTAGTCGCTGGTTATCAGGCGCACAATTCCGCTCAGCATATTTTTGGAGGAGTCGCAGTTGAGAAAGCACTGAAGGTCCTTACGACCGAGAATGTCCGAATCGGAGGGGGCGTATCCCGGCTGGTGCGCACGGCCACCTGCTACGCACTGCTAGCCAATCGAAGCCCAGAGGTGAAAAAGCTCACTCTACCTGCTTTAGAGAAGCTATACGAAACGAATTCGAGTAAAAAACATATTAAAAGAGATTACATTTTAATTTCAGAATTGTTATATAATCTGAAAGCAGTACCAAATTGTTTGCCCACTCCTCATACGAGGAAGAGATGGGTAACCGGAATAGACGACACTTTATCCGATGATTGGATAAAATGGCTTCGGGCATGGCATGACACTTCGCCTAAATCGGCGGTCATTCGTAGTCAAATACAAAGTTTGGTTGCCAAAGCGGCAAGGTGGTCTGCTGAAAAGTATCCCAACGCGGCAGGTCCTCAGCAATGGACCAAAAGCATGGCTGTTGCCTATGTAGCGGCTGTGACAAGAATGAAAGTGGGACAATCGCTTCATCCGACAGCCATTCCAACCCCCAAATGGGGCAAGCCGCTAATTGCTTCTTATCAGGGCCGGTTGCTGTTTGCCCTGCGGACGTTTTTCAAAGACTGTCGCAAATGGGATTGGTTTTCTTTGCCCTTCGACCCGGACGACGACTTGGCTAGCCCCAACTCCGTTTTGCGTAATCGGATGCGAAAGCCCCGGCCGATTGCTCTGGCCGAATGGACCAGATTGGAGGAAGCCGGATTGTCGCTCACGCAAGAAGACTTGCCAATTTCTAATTTAGCAATGGTCAAGCGAAACAACGCAACTTCTTACAGGTCGTATCCGCTGGCAATGGTGCGCGCGATGGCGCTTGCTTGGCTCTTTACCGGGTTACGCTCTGATGAAATCCGTCGGCTGCAAGTAGGGTGCATACGACCTGCACTAGGGGAAGAAAACAAGCACAATTCCTCGTCACCCCCCACCATCTGCGATTTGACCGTGCCCGTGGGCAAGTCAGGTTCTGGTTTTACAAAGCCAATTCCTGGTGTGGTGGGAGAGGCTATCAAGAATTGGGAGAAAATTCGTCCCGCTGTTCCCAAACATTGGGATTACAAAACAGCTGAAGCAGTCGACTTTCTATTTGTCTGGAAGGGGAAACAAGTAGGACCCAGAAGTTTGAATAAAATAATTATTCCGATGTTGTGCCGAAAGGCCGGCGTTCGCAACGAAGACGCCTTGGGAAAATTCAACAGCCACCGGGCTCGACATACCCTTGCCTTCCTATTGAGTAATGCGCCAACGCCAATGAGTGACTCCGACTTGCAGGATTGGCTTGGACAACTCTCCGAAGAATCACTCCGCTGGTACCTTGGAATAAATATTCGCAAGCTTGAGGCAGCCTACGCTGCGGCGAATCACATTAGTGTGGACAAACGTCAGCTTGAGCAGTTAAAAAAACCTGCTATGGATGGGGTTAAGTTGCCAGCCGAAAGCAAGTCGGCACACTCTGTCGACCTCGGTCACGGCTTCTGCACGTATGCTTTCTTCGACGACTGCAAACAGCTAAGGCCATGCACGAATTGCTCGTTTTACAGGCCCAAAACATCGCTTTTGAGCCAAGCACATGAAGTAAAAAGTCAGTTTGTGCGCATGCTGCACCATCTACCCCTGTCGAAAGAAGTTCGTCAGGCCATTGAAGAAGCTATTGCATTGAATGAAAAGATGGAAGCTATCATCCGGCGTGACGAAGAAAGCCACCCGGGTTAATATTCCTAGCGGAGAAAAGCTCTAGGCCGAGTGGATGACAAAAGCAGGGTAATAGTGGCCCGGAAAAGAATGCATCGCTTTGCTATCGTGACGGCCAGAAAGAGCGGAACGTGCAACCTACCTCATCTGAAAAGAAGAAGCTTATCCGGCCGCGTGGCTGCGCCGGCAGCGCCCCGCCGAAGGGAGGGCCCACTTTGGGACGGTGCGTGTCGCGATAGGCCAGATTGGCTTTAGGGCTTGCCCTACGCTGGCATACGGGCGCTGGCAGCCCGGCTGCCGGTGCCGTCAAGCCTACTTAACAACGCGTGGTTGACTTCTTTCAGGCACCTGCGCTGGCATAAGCCGACGTCGCGCAAGCAGACATATGCTCAAGCCGGATTGGGAAGGGTGGGTAGCGGAGCGCATTTATAGGAGCTACCCGCAAAGGGCCTATTGGCGCCGCATGAGCAACGATTCCAGGTCGGCGGTGGTAAACCTTTCGCCCAAGTCCAGCAGATGCGCTTTCAGGTCGGGGTTGAACTTGCCCGTTATCAGCCCGGTGTCCGTGTTCATCCCCAGGGTGGAAAACAACAGCAAGTATTCACTGCAACTGTTCCCTTGTTGGAAGGTGGTGAACCGAACGGCCTGCATGAGCCGCTTAGTGGCCACCACCAGCTTCGAGTACTGCTTCCCATCCTCGTTCCCGCCCGGGATGATGTCGCTGAATGCCAGCTGGAAAGTCGCTTGTTGCGCGTTCCGGGCCAGGCTGTTCAGGGCCAGGGCAAAGAGGCGGGCTTCCTCTGGGCTGAAAGCCTGCGGGGAGCGAACAAACAATTTGCTCAGAATATCAACCTCCGGGTCGTTGGGGGTAACCGCGTCCATGGCAGCAACGGGAAGATGGGTGGTTCAATAAACTCGTGCGCTTGGGTTTCGGCTTTCGAGCCCGCGGGGAACGCCCGGTTGCAGCCCCACAAGGCCGGCCCAGAGACGAGGGGAAGTCAGCGCCGGGCATCGGGCCGGCCGGGCGAGCGTTAGCGAAAGTCCGTGGAGGCCACGCGGCCGGGGCAGTGGGCTAAAGCGGCGCGGCCACGGAGGTGTCCAGTGGCGCAAAAGCGGGAGAAGCCGTACTTAGCAAGCGCTGACAGGCACCGCATTTGCTGCTATTGGAAACGTCTCCCGGGCCCGGGTCATACGCCAGGTAGGAAACAGGGTCGCCACAGCGGGGCAGCGACTCGCCCGCTTCGTAGTAGTGGTAGGGCACCGTGTAGAGCGACGCCGAGCGCCAACCTGCCGACTGGGCGCATACCGGAGGCAATTGCCGCTGAAACGCGCGCAAGTCCGCTTCGCTCAGCACCAGCCGCCGGGGAGGCAGCAAATGGTTCAGGGCGTGGAGGACTCCCTGGCGGACCTGCGTCAGCAACTGGCGCAGCGCATCGGGCGGGAGCGACTGGTTTGCGTCCAGTCCGGCCATTACCGGCTGCAGGAGCCGGTGTAAGTTGGTCAGCGGCTCTCTGGCTCGGGGCAGCTTTTCGTCCTGGAATATATCGCGGAACCCTTCCACGGGAATATCCGCGTTATCCGGGGTTAGTACCCAGGCCAAGTTAAAGCCCATGCTTTGGTAAAAGTGCAGCACTGCCGTCAGGACGTCCGTGCTCCCGCGGCCCGTGCTCTCGAGCCGGATGTAAGCCGCGCGCGAGACTCCGGCCTTGCGGGCCAGCAGGGCCGGCGGCCAATCGTTGGGTACCAGGGACTCGGCCGCCAGCATCGCCCGGAGTTGGGCGAGGCGCTCGCCAATATGGGCTGAACTCATAAGATAAAGGAGGAAACGCGAAACGGTAAATCTTGCGCGCCCCCGACTCAGGCGTGCAAGCAAGGATGGTGAACCTAGCGGCGCAGGAACAGCGACTCCAACTGGGCGGGGGCGTACCCGGCGGCCAGGTCCAGCAACTGTTCTCTCAGGTAGTCGTTGAACACGCCGGTCACCAGCCCGGTGTCCTGGTCGATGTTCATCTCAGTGAACAGGGGAATGCGGTGGCTAAAGCGCTTGCCTAGCCGCAGGCCCTCGTATTTCAAGGGCTGCATGAGACGCTTCTGGGCCTTATCCAGCCGGTTGAACTGGTCATCCACGTTCCCGTCCGGCAGAACGTCCCCGAAGCTCAGCTGAAAAGCAAGCCGTTGGGAATTGTTGGTCAGTTGACCCAAGGCAACGGTGAAGAGGCGGGCCTCCACCTGCTCGAAGTCTAATGAGCAGCCAATGAACAAGTCGCTCGGAAGCGCCGGGGGCTCGGCATTGAGGGTAATGGCTTTTTTAGCGGGCATGGGGAAAACGGGCTATTAAGTGCGTCGGCCAGTTATGGCGGCAACCGGGTGCCATGTTTGGGTCGGCTGGTTAAGACAACGGCCCCGATGCGGGCAACATCTCGTCGAGCTGGGCCACGTTAAGCAGGTAGTTGTGTAGCTCGGGATTGAATAGCATGGTAACCAGGCCCTCCACGCACCCAATCCGGCGTTCCTGGGTGTCGTCGAGCAGCCGGTGCACGTAGTATTGCTTAAGGGCGGCCATCTCGAACGAAAACCTCACCGCGTCCAGCTGGTGCAGCGCGCAGTAAATTTGCTCATCCGGCGTGTTTTCACCCGGCGTGGTGACCTCCTCCAAGGGGAAGACGTAATGGTCGCGAATCACGTAGCCATCGGTGCGGATTTGGTGCAGCACCCGGGCCATAAGGAAGTGCACGGGCTCGCCGGGCGGAAATTTGCGCACGAAATTTTTATTCCAGTGCGTGCGCACCATCTTAAAATCGGCCTGTTCGTAGGCCAGGCGCAACACAAAAGGAGTCGAGAAAGGAAGCCGACGGGGCGGGGGGGGCATACGGCGAATCAGTAATGGGGAGCACGGGCCGGCGAGGAAGCTAAAGCAAGAGCAAAGCGAAAGCGAGGCCAGAAGAACCTCGGACTGGCCGTTCACAAACATAATATATTATGTTTAATTAACGGTGTTTATTACGTTAGGTAACTTATATTAAACGGGTATCGCACATTTCGGCTTTTCCGAGACCCGTGCTAATGGTAGCTGCTGACCCGCGCCTAAAACAGATTGCCCAGAAGCTGAAGCAACTGCGGTTGGATAAAGGCTATTCTTCGTATGAAGCGTTTGCGTTCGACCACGAATTGCCCCGCGTCGGGTACGGTCGCCACGAAAAAGGCAGCAACCTCACCCTGAAAAGCTTGTTGCGGTTGCTGGATATCCACCAGATAAGTCTGGCGGACTTTTTTGCCGATATGCCGGCGCACCAAGCGGTTGCGTCGGCGGATGCGATATAACTGAGAACGGCAGTGGGCATCCACTGAGCTTTGTCTGCTCACCGTGAAGCTATTTGCCGCCGCGGCGGTACCACTCGGACCGCGCTTCGGCCCCGTATCAGACGGCACAGCGCGTGAGCAACTGCGGATTGCCCGACTCGGTGAAGAGTTCCAGTGGTCCGAGCCCCGAAAGCAGTATCCCGTCTCGACTCACGTAGCGGTAGCCATCTGGCACCATGTTGTCGATGGCGATGGCGTCGGCGTATTTATGGCCTTGGTTAAAAGTTTGGTACAAAAGTTAATCGGCGGCCTTGGCAGCGGCTGGCTTTCGGTGGGCGTGGATGACCACTTTACGGTGGCGTAAGTACTTATAAAGGGTAACCTTCGTTTTAGTGAACAAGCCAGCTGGCTATTTTTAGGATTTCCTTCCTGCTCCATGGCCCGCTACTTGTTTTTACTCGACGCGACCCAGCGCCGTGCCTTCGACCAGCCCCCTGTTTTCAATCCGCCCCAGCGGCAGCTCTTCTTTGCGTTGCCCGACTGGGCCACCCGGTCTCTGGCTACGCTGCTGGCCCCGCACAGCCGGGGCGGCTTCGTACTGCAGGTCGGCTACTTCAAGACGACGGGGTGCTTCTTTCCCGTGGACCGGTTCCTGGCGACTGACCAGGCGTACGTGCAGCAGCGTTACCACTTGGGAGCGGTGGAGTGGACGCGCTACGGCAAGGTCACCCGCTTTAACCACCAGCAGCAGATTCTGCAGCAATTCGGGATTCCGCCCTTCGAGCAGGTCGAAGCCGCCGTGCGCCAGCAAGTGACGCATTTCGCCCGCCTATTAGGACCGCCTTTTTCCGTATCTATTCAGGCACTGTCCTGCCTGCTTTGGCTGAAATCATTTTCTCCGATGCTGACCCGAAGGCCCGTTGACCCGCTAAAAAGGCCATCCTGGAGGCCAGGCCAGCGCGGCGGCGGCGGGTTTCGCTACCTTTAAAGCGCATGAGTACGACCGCACGGCCCCTGGAACGGCAACTATCTCCGCCCCTGGTGAGCGGCTCCACCATTGCCCTGGCGTGGCTGCTGTTCAGCGGGTTCATGGTGCTGCTGATTTTTGTGCAGAACCTCTCGGCCGGCACGCCCACTGACTGGCGCGAGGCCCTGGGCGGGCGGCTGTTGCACGGCCTGATTTGGGGCCTGCTCACGCCAGTGGTGTTCGCCCTGGCGGCCCGCTTCAACCTCACCGAACGCCGGCACCGCCTCTGGCACCTGCTGGCCCACGCGGCGGCTAGCTACGTCCTGACCCTGGTGTACCGCCTGGGCTACGCCGCCGTGATGCACGGCAGCGGGGCCACGCCGGGCGGCTTCTCCCTGCATACCGTTGTGGCCAATGCCAACAACTGGGTGCCCATCTACTGGATGCTGCTGTGCATCGCCTACGCCGTGCAGTACCGCGAGCGGTACCGCGAAGGCCGGGTGCGGGCCGCCCAGCTCGAAACCCAGCTGGTGCAGGCCCAGCTGCAGGCCCTGAAAATGCAGCTTCAGCCGCACTTTCTCTTCAACTCGATGAACGCCGTCTCAGCCCTGATGACCCAGGACGTGAAGGCCGCCCGGCGCATGTTGGCCCAGCTCAGCCAGTTTCTGCGGCTGGTGCTGGAAGGCACCGACGAGCAGGAGGTGACCCTGGAACAGGAGCTGCGCCTCACGCGCCTCTACCTCGAAATCGAGCAAACCCGCTTCCCCGACCGGCTAGCCGTGCGCTACGACATCGCCCCCGATACCGAGGGCGCGCTGCTGCCTGCCCTGCTGCTGCAGCCGGTGGTGGAAAACGCCGTGCGCCACGGCCTGGCGCCCCGCGCCGGGGCCGGCGAGCTGGCCGTGCGGGCCGAAAAACAGGGCGACCGACTCGTGCTGCAAGTGCACGACAACGGCCAGGGCGCGGCCGATACCGCCGCCCGGGGCATCGGCCTGCGCAACCTGGAAAGCCGCCTGACTACGCTCTACGGCCCAGACTACGCCCTGGCGGTGGAGTCGGCCCCGGCGTGCGGCTACTGCCTGCGCCTGTCCATCCCGTTCCGGCTGGCAGCGGCCGGGGTTACGCATCTATCCGCATGAGGCCCATCCGCACGCTGCTGGTCGACGACGAGCCGCTGGCGCGCAGCCTGCTGCGGGAGCTGCTGGCCGATTTTCCGGCGCTGACCGTGACGGGCGAAGCCGCGAACGGCACCGAAGCCTTGGCCGCCCTGCAAACCGGCGCGTACGACGTCGTCTTTCTCGATGTGCAAATGCCCGACCTCGATGGCGTGCAGGTGCTGGGCCGGCTGCGGGAAGCCGGCCAGCCGCTCCCGCTGGTGGTGTTCGTGACGGCCTACGACCAGTACGCGGTGCAGGCCTTCGCGCTCCACGCTGTCGATTACCTGCTCAAACCGCTGGACCCCGACCGGTTTGCCGACTGCGTACGCCGGGTGCAGCAGCAGCTACGCCTGCGCCAGTACCAGGCCCGCGTCCCCGAGCTGGAGGCCCTGCTGCACAGCTGGACCGCCCCGGCAGCTGACTACCAGGACCAGTTCCTGGTGAAGCTGCCGGAGCGCAGCTTCTTCGTGCCGGCCGCCGAGGTGTGCTACTTCGAGGCCAGCGGCAACGGCGTGCAGCTACACGCGGCCGGCCGGCACTACCCGCTGCGCACGGCCCTGGGCCAGCTGGCCGAGCGGCTCGACCCGGCCGTGTTCCTGCGCATCCACCGCTCGTGCATCGTCAACCCGGCCCACATCGTGGACTTCAGGCACTGGTCGCACGGCGAGTACCTGTTTCGCATGGCCAACGGCCAGCACGTCACCTCCTCGCGCAGCTACAGCGCCGGCGTACAGCAGCTGCTCAAGCGATTTGCCTGAGCCGGCCCGGAACCTGGAAGGCCAGTTCACCCCGGGATAGGTCCAGTTGGCCCGTGTCGGGCGTTCATTTTTGGAAGTTGCCCGTTAGTGCACCAGCCCCCCACTCATGGGACGGCAACAGCGCACGACATGACCAAACCCTTCCTCTTTTTGCTGGCCTTCACCTTCGGCGGAGTCGCGACGGCCCGCGCCCAACACCATACCCCGGCTGGTACTACATCAATGCCGGGCACGACCCACTCCATGACGGGCATGACCGGCCTGAAGATGGACCACACAGCCGCGCCCGGCACCCCGGTCGCCGCCTTCCAGCACGGCATGGATTCGGTGATGGTGGTGATGGACGAGGGCATGCGCCGCATGGAGGGGGCCCGCCCCGACGACATCGACGCCAGCTTCGCGGCCATGATGCTGCCCCACCACCAGGGGGCCGTGGACATGGCCCGTCTGCAGTTGCTGTACGGCAAGGACCCCGCCCTGCGCCGCCTGGCCCAAAGCATCATCGCCGAGCAGCAGGTCGAGATTCAGCAGATGGCTGCCTGGCTGAAACAGCACCCCGTGGGCACGCAGAATCCTGGCAAATAGTACCTAATTCCGTTTAAACCGTCATGCTGAGCTTGTCGCAGCATCGCTACCGCTTCGTTGAAGAAGTGTTGATTAGTAAAGAGGTAGCGATGCTGCGACTTCGTTCAGCATGACGTTCTTTTTTCCCTATCCCATGAAATTCCCTCTCCTCCCCGGCCTGCTGCTCATTTCCAGCGTGGCGGCGGCTCAGGTCGTCAGCCACCGCGACCGGGTGTACACCGCCGACCAGATTTCCAACACCGTCTCGGTTATCGACCCCATGGATAACAAGCTGCTGGGCCAGATTATTCTGGGTAAGCCGCAGCCCGACTTGCTCTCGGCGCTCTACAAGGGGCAGGCGCTGGTACACGGCCTGGGTGCTTCGTCCGACCATAAGCTGCTGGCCGTGGTGTCGGTGGGCTCCAACAACGTGACCTTCATCGAAACGGCCACTAACGTCATCAAAGGCAGCGTGTACGTGGGGCGGGCCCCGCACGAGGCCACCTTCCGGCCCGATGGCAAGGAGGCCTGGATAACGGTGCGCGGCGAGGACTACCTATCGGTGATTGACGTGGCCACGATGCGCGAAACCCGCCGTGTGCCCGTGCCCAACGGCCCCGGCCAGATTGCCTTCAGCCCCGACGGCAAGCGCGCCTTTGTGTGCTCCAGCTTCTCGCCCGAGCTGGCCGTGGTGGACGTGGCCACTTACAAAGTCATCAAAAAGGTGCCGGTGGTGAGCCCCTTCTCGCCCAACATCTTCCCCACCAAAGACGGCCAGCAAATCTGGTTCACCCACAAGGATGTGGGCAAGGTATCGGTACTGGATACCAAGACGCTCACCATCAGCGGCGTGCTGACAACCGGCCCCGTCACCAACCACGTGGCCACGGTGGATGTGGCGGCCGGCAAGCTGGCCTACGTGACCGTAGGCGGCGAGGACGTAGTGAAGGTGTACAGCCGCGCCCCGGGCTTCAAGCAGCTGGCCACCATTCCGGTGGGGCTAATCCGCACGGCATCTGGCCCTCGGGCGACGGCAGCCGGATGTACGTGGGCCTGGAAAACGGCGACTCCGCCGTGGCCATCAGCACGGCCAGCAACCGGGTGCTGGCCAAAATCAAGGTAGGCCAGGCCCCAATGGCGCTGATGTACGTGCCCAACGCCGTGCCTGCCGGCGCGGCCACAAACACCGGCCTCGGCCGGCAGCTGGTTGACCAGCCCGCCGTGGTGCGGACGCTCAAGCCGCCCACCGCTGGCCCCGCCACCGGCACCATGACGCTGCGCTCGGAAGGGCTGGTGGATTTGGCCACCTTCGCCCTGCGCGGCCTGACGCCGAACACCGACTACGACATCTTCCTGACCAGCGGCACCAAAGCGCCCTACGCGCGCGACTACGCCCTGACCACCGTGCGCACCGATGCCAAAGGCGGGGCCATGGGCCAGGCCCTGGGGCCGGTGCAGCGCATCGCGGGCGGCGAGTTGAACCCAGCGGGCAAAAAGTTTTCGCGGGTAATCGTCGCACCCAAAACCACTGACGGTGAACCCGCTTTACTGGCCGAATAGTCCGGCTTAGACTGGGCGGCAAAACCAGCATTTCATCCCTCCATGCGCATCACTACCTTATCCACCTGGGCCCTGGCAGCCACGCTGTTGCTCGGGGCCTGCTCGAAAAAGAACAGCGAGGAAACCGAGCCCGACATGGTCATTCCGCCCGACCCCGGCCCCATCGCAGCCAGCGCCGCCGACCGGGTGTACCTGGCCGACCAGTCATCGAACACGGTGTCGGTGCACGACCCGAGCACCAACCGGCTGCTGGGCGTGATTCGCTTGGGCAAGGGCCGGCCCGAGTTTCTGAGCCCGCTCTACGACATGGAGTCCAACGTGCACGGGCTGGGGGTGTCGCCCGATGGCAAGACGCTGGGCGTGATTGCCACCCTCACCAACGCGGTGATTTTTATCGACCTAGCCACCAACACCGTCAAGGGCAAGGTATACGTGGACCGCAACCCCCACGAGGGCTTTTTCACGCCCGACGGCAGACAGTTCTGGGTGGCGGTGCGCGGCAAGGATTACGTGACGGTGATTGACGTGGAGAAAATGCAGGTGGTGAAAAACATTGCCACCGAGCACGAGCCGAGCATGGTCGTGTTCCGGCCCGATGGCAAAGTGGCCTTCGTGGACCACTCCGAAACCGCTACGCTCGACGTAATTGATGTGAAGAAGCGCGAGGTCATTGCCCGGGTGCCGGTGGTGAGCAAGTTCTCGCCCAACCTGGTGGTGACCGAGGACGGCCAGCAGGTCTGGATGACCCACAAAGACGTGGGCAAGGTGACCGTGGTGAACGCCCAGACCTACGCCGTGGAAGGCGTGATTGACACCGGCCCCGGCACCAACCATGTGAACATGGCCGGCACCGGCGGCGGCACCCGCTTCAGCGGGGCCAGCGCCGGCGACTTCGCTTACGTAACCGTGGGCGGCGAAAACGCGGTGAAGGTGTATTCGCGCCAGCGCCAGCTGCTGGCCACTATCCCGGTGGGGGCCAACCCGCACGGCGTGTGGCCCAACGGCGACGGCAGCAAGCTCTACGTGGGCCTGGAAAACGGCGACGCGCTGGTCAGCATCGACACCAAAACCAACACCAAGCTCACCGAAACCGGCAGCGGCCAGGCCCCGCAGGCCCTGCTCTACGTGGTGAAAGCCGGCGGTGGCAGCCCCGGCGCCAGTGGGCTGGAAGCCTTCACGCCGGTGACGCCGGTGAACATCCGCCTGGTGCCCGTGGGTACGCAGCCGGTGCCCGGCGTGGGCGGCGGGGCCACCATCCGCCCCACCGAAGACCTCGACGAAATGGTACTGGCCCTCAAGCAGCTGGCCGCCAACACCACCTACACCCTGTACCTGTCGGACAGCAAAACCGCATTGGTGGCCCCGGAGCCGGTCATTTCCTTCAAAACCGATGATGGTGGCGCAGTCGAAGTCAACGCCTACTACCAGATTCGGCTGCGGCTGGCGGGCCGGTTCGCCGTGGTGGTGCTCGGCGACAAAAACCCGGCCGGCGCGGTCACGCTCACGCAGCCGTAAGCCGGCTGCTGACCAAAAAGGCCCCTGGTGCATGACGCATCAGGGGCCTTTTTTAGGGGTGCAAACGCTTTTGCTTCGGGTAGCACCGGGGGGGGGGGTTGCTCAACTACCGCCGCCAGCCACTAGCTGGCAGGCCGCCAATTCCCGGCGGTGCGCCCGAAAGCGCAGCAGCCCGACCGTCAGCACCAGCCCCGCCACGGCCAGCGCGGAGTAACCCAACCGGCCGCCCCGCTCGGGGTGAAACTGAAGGAGCGCCAGCCCGAAGCCCACCAGCGCCAGGCTGGTGCGCACGTAGGTGAGCAAAGTGCGCTCATTGGCCAGCCGGGTCCGTTGCAGGGCCAGCCGGTCCGAGAGGGCGAGTGGGTTGGTGGGGGGGGGTAACGGCATAAGGGAGTAGGCTACGGGAGGGTAATGGCATCGCCCGGTTCGGCCAGCCGGTGAAACACGATGCCGTGCTTCTCAAAATACGGCCCGTAGTTCTCGTAGCGCTGCTGGATGAAGAAGGGCTTGAGGTAGCCGTCGTGTACGGGCAAAATTTGCCTGGGACGCATTTTCAGGGCGAAATCGGCCACCACCAGCTCCGTGAGAAAAGGCGCGGTGACGGGCAGCAGGAGCATTTCCACCCCCGCGAAGGGCAACAAATTGTTAGCAAAAGAGTCGGCGGGATTTAGCACCTTGCCATTCACCAGCCAGGCGGTCATTTGCGGCAAGGGGCTGTCGAGAATGGCCTCGTGCTGCACCGGAAGGGCCAGCAGCTGAAACACGCCCAAGTCTAGGCGACCTTCCTCGTGGATTTGCACCGTGAGGCCGTGCGCTTGCAGTTCGGTTGCCACCTCGCGGTTAGAGATGATAATGACCTGACGCAGGGCCACGATTTTCTGCAGCGCCGCCACGTCGAGGTGGTCGGGGTGGTTGTGGGTGATGATGATGACCGATACGTCTTTGAAAACCTCGGGGTGCACCAAGCCTTCGATGAAGGAAAACTTGCCCGGGTCGAAAAGAATCTGTTGGCCGTCGAGTTCGAACAGCAAACAGGAATGAATGTATTTGGTGATGCGCATGGCATTGAAAATGAGGTTGTTCTAGCTGCTTCGGTAGTCCAACTTCCTCCGTGCGCTTTGCGCTATACCGTGTGCAGAATCACGTAGAGCGAGCCAGTCGAAATCACCAACCAGAGCAGGATGCCCAGCACGTAGGGCTTGATGCCCACCGAGCGCACCACCTTGGCCGACAGGCCCGCGCCGATGAAAAACAGCGTCACCGTGAGGCCGATTTTGGCCAGGTTCACCATCACCGGGCCCAGGGGCTTGGCGGCGGGCACGAAGGTGTTGAGCAGCATGGCGGCGATGAAGCCGAAGATGAAATAGGGAATTTTCACCTTGACGCCCTTCTGCTTGAAAATCATGGCCGTGCCAATGGAAATCGGGATAATCCACAGGGCCCGGGCCAGCTTCACGGTGGTGGCTACTTCCAGGGCTTTATTGCCGTAGGCGGCCGCCGCGCCCACCACCGAACTGGTGTCGTGGATGGCAATGGCGCACCAAAGGCCGAACTGGTTCTGAGTCATGGCCAGCGCGTGGCCGATGGGCGGGAAGGCAAACAGGGCCAGCGCGTTGAGCACGAACACCGTGCCCAGGGCCACCGACATCTCCTCGTCCTTGGCCCGCAGCACCGGCCCGATGGCCGCGATGGCCGAGCCGCCGCAAATGGCGGTGCCGCACGAAATCAGATGCACCACGTGCCGGCCCAGCCCCAACCACCGGCCCACCACCAGGCCCAGCAGCAGCGTGCCGAAGATGGACACCACCGTGAACAGGATGCCCTCCTTGCCGGCCTGCACCGCCGCGTGGGCGTTCATGCCGAAGCCCAGCCCGATAACCGAGAACTGCAGCAGCTTGGCCGTGGCCTTTTTGGTTTGGGTAGTGAAGGGGTTGCCGATGGTCTGGGCCAGCACCAAGCCCAGGGCCAGGGCAATGGGCGGCGAGGCCCAGGGCGTGAGGCAGAACACGAAGAACAGCACGAACACCACCTGCTTCAGGGTGAAATCCTGCCCGAACAGCACGCGGGGCGTGTGCAGGTGGCGGAAGAAGCCGGTGGTTTCGTTGAATTCAGGAGCGGCCGGTTCCTGCGCCGGAGCGGGAGCGAGCGGCGAATCAGGGGCTTGCGGAGTTGCGGAATGAACCGGGAGTGCCATGAGCGGGAGGGGGTTGTTTCTGAGGCAAATATACGGCGACCCCTACGCAAAGGATTATCCAATCGTGTTATCCTGCATAACCAAAAGTTATTTATAGAATAGCTGATTTTTGCATTCCCGCCAGTCTTGAGCCGCCCGGATGGCCGTGGCAGCAGTTGTTACGGCACCGGCAGACCTGTGCCATCGCCAATCTGCCGTTGGACGAACCACCCGGTTCACCTCCTGCTGTATAAGTACAGCCGCTGCCAGCTGACACCGAATGGTTATCCGGCATCGCCAGCCTTTATTTGGCCCCCTTGAATTGCCCCTGCACGAAGCTCAGAAACCGCTGGGCCGGCCGGGCCAGCACCTGTCCCTGCACCCAGAGTGCCTCGAACTGCCGGGCCAGGTGCAGCCCTTTGATGGGCACGATTTCGAGCAGTCCAGCCGCCAGCTCGCGGTCCAGGGCCCGGCGCGACACGAATCCCAGGGCCGCCGGCGCGGCTTCGAGGTAGCGCTTGATGGCTTCCGTATTGTCCAGGTAAAGGGCTACGGAAAGGCTGCTGAGCTTAATGTGCTGCGCCCGCAGAGCAAATTCGAGAATTTCCAGCGTGCCCGAGCCCCGCTCGCGCAACACCAGCGGGTGGGCCAGGGCCTCGGCCAAGGACAGCGGCGTGGCGAGCGGGGAACCGGGCGCGACGCGGCGCACGGCCACCAACTCGTCGGGCAGCAACGGCTCGTAGTGCAGGTCGTGGCTTTTGGTGCGGCCTTCTACAAAGCCCAAATCCAGCTCGCCGCGTAGTAGGGCATCGGCAATGCGCTCGGAATTGGCGTTCAGGAACGAGAGCTGCACCTGCGGGTAGCGGGCCTGAAAGGCGGGCAGCAACCCCGGCAGCACGTACTGGGCCAAGGTGGTGCTGGCCCCCAGGCGCAGGCGGCCGGCGGCCTCTTCGGGGTCACGCAGGGCCAGGAGCTGGTCTTCGAGCTGCTGCTGGGCGGCGGCGGCGGCATCGGCGTGGGCGTGCAGCAGGCGGCCGGCCTCGGTGAGGCTCACGCGGTTGCCGCGCCGCTCCAACAGGCGCTGGCCGTACTGGGCTTCCAGCTCACGAATGTGCTTGGTGACGGCCGGCTGGCTCACAAACAGCTCCTGCCCGGCCTTGGTAAAGCTCAGATGCCGGGCCACGGTGGCAAATACGCGCAGACGAAAATCGGACATGGCGGCAAGGTAGGCAGTTTGCTATAACCTCGGGGCGGACCCTCCCCGCTCATTTCGGGCACTCATCCGCCCACCCTGCCAACGCCGCTTACCGAACCAGCTTCTCCAGCGCGGCCTTGAACTCGGGGGTGTAGTACGCGGCCATGCCGTCGTGGCAGGTGACCACCTGGCCGTCGGGGCCGATGATGACGGTGGCAAGAATGGAGTTGGAATCGAATGGGGCAGGCACTTCGGCTTTTCAGAGGCCGATATAGTACAGCGAGGCGAGGCCCAGCGAAAGCCTGACGAAGCGGATACTACCTTCCCAAGGCGCTGGTTTACGCCGAGGTGCAGCAGGTTGATAGACACGAAGTAGGCGAGAAATTGGTCGGACGCATTTCGGAGTGGCAGACACAGGTGTTTCGGTGCGCCGGGCGGAGCCGTGCCGGCCGCCTCCCTTACCATCCAGACCAAACTCCTTATCTCTCCCTCAATGGTCTACACTCCGTCGGCGAGGTACGGCGTACGCTGGCGCAGTACCAGCAACGGCTCAAGTTACGGCCAACCAAATGAGTGTAGTAAGCAGGTATAGGGTAACCAGAGCGTGACGCTGACGCAGCAGCATTAGCACAGCTTACTGCCCAACGTCCGTTCTAATTTGGCAAAGGGCGTTTAACCTTTGTACTAAACTTTTAACCAAGGCCATTTATGCAGCAAAGCGGCTTGCCCTTCGGGCACGTACTGCCCGGCGACGCGCAGGTCCGCTTGTAAGGCTGGGGCGAGCGCCAGCGGGCGATGCCGCAGGATAGCGTCTGCCAGCAACTGTTCTTCTTCGGTCAGGTGGGCAACAATCGGGGGCATGGTGCGCAGAGGACTGTTCAGCCCACGAGGAGCAAATCCTCCAGTTGGGTCGTGTATTGGGGCGTGCACCACTGGGCCTGGCCCTCCCAGGGGGCCACCACCTGCCCGGTGGCCCGCACCGTGGCGGCCAAGCGTACCGAGCCATGGCCGAAGCGGCGGTTCAGGCGGCGGTTCAGGCGGCGGTTCAGGCGGCGGTTCAGCGCGTCGAGCTCAGCAATGAGGTGGGTGCGCTTCTCCGAGACGGGCGCGGCTTCGAACAAGCCGAGCTGGGTCTGGCCAGCCGTCTCCAGGCCGTCAAGCACGACCCCGGCGTCAGTGTAGCGATGCCCCGGCTGCCAGAGCTTTTTAAGCGCGGCCCGGGCGTAGCATACCAACTCAATGGAGTCACTGGTGTTCCCCGGCAGCGTGAGGGTCGTGGAACAGGAGTAGGGCGGGGGCTCTAGGCCGTAGCGGCTCTTGCCCAGGAACACGGTCAGCAGGTGGGCCGCGTCGCCTTGGCAGCGCAGCTTCTCCGCTGCCCGCGCCGCAAACGCGCTCACGGCCCCGGTTACGTCGAGAAAGGCGCTCAAGGGCCGGACGAACGTGCGCGAGCAGCACAGGCTGCGGCGTGCCAGCGTGCCGTCTTCGCTCGGGGCCAGGCCCAGGCAGGGGTAGCCCCGCAGCTCGCGTACCAGCGTCGATGCCATCGAAGCCCAGGTGGAAAACGGGCCGACCGCTTAGCTTTAATCGAGACACGGCTCCTGCTGCCGGCCGGTCCCATCCAACTGCCGTTCTTTGTTCCGTCAGCGTGCCGCAGATAAAAGGGACCTGCGCGGAATCGGCGGGTTCTACCTTGACGGGGGTGAATAATCAGGTTGTTTCAGGCATTAATGCTATTAATAACTCTTTAACTATGCCATTTCATGAAGTGCAATCAGCGGTAGCAGTTCCCGTTGATGCATTATGTTGAGTGGCATTGTTCCCTTGTGCTAGGTAGACATGAGCGTTATCACCTAGTGAAATGTTGTTTTGGATATTTTGCGCAGTGGTTTTATCCGCCAATTTGCTTGGGCGTTTTACATGCGGAAGCAAATTACTTTTCCCCAGTAGGGAAGAAACATCGGCGAAGTATTCTTCTTCAGTTGCTAGCCATCGTTGCATCACCTCTAGATACTTCAACTCGCCCTTCGAGTGCTTACCTAGCAGGGTCTCTTGCTTTAGCTTCCGCTTACTTCCTGCAATATCCAGCTGATGTTTCGCGACATCCGATATGGTGCCGTTCTCAAGCATCAGAATGGAATCGACATTCACTAATGCCTCTTTTGTAAAGTCTAATAAATATTTGGTGAGCTGCTTGCGCGTTCTTACTCTAAACTTTGTCTGGTTCAGGTAGGGGTTATACTGGGCGTTGTAAAACAGAAAATTTGCGGCCACTTTGCCGCTGTAGGACTGCTTGAACGCGCTAAAAATGCTTAAGTCGGGAATCGCTCGAAGCCATTTCTGAAACACTTCGTGCACCAAATTGGGGTCAACGGACGATAACGCCTCACTGGATTGCTGCTGCGTCAGATAGCTCAGCACCGCGTCCTTATCCGCTTTGGTGAGCGGTGATTTGGTGTTCTTCAGGTAGTGCTTCAGGTTGGAAACGTACAGGTTGGCTCCGATGCCAGGAGAACCGAAGCTTTCCAGGATGTACTCGATGTAATGAAGAATGTCCGCTAAGCCATGCTCTTTGCGAGCTTGCTCATCAATGTGGTGCGTGGTGAAGATGATGTTTCGCACAATCTTCAACGGCAGCCCATAGAAATTCTCTTTCTTGAACCACTTCTTTTGGCCAATCTCCTGATGCCACTTGCAGCAATTGGGAAATCGGTTAAACCATTCAAAATGGTTGGTCAGCAAACCGGTGTGCCAACTGCAGCAATTGGGAAATTTTTTGGGTAGTTCGTACTCGCCGGCTGGCTGTGCGTCAAAACCGCTGTCAACTATTTCCCCTTCCAGTTTAAAAAAAGGGGTCTTATCAAAGTTGTGTTTGGCCAGTTGTGCGATGTTGCTCTCGTAAATAGTGACACACCTTTCCATACAGCAGAATCAGACTATAGGTACAAATGGTTCTTTATCCCAGATGAGCAGCAAGCAACTCAGGGGCATGTTTTACTAGCTCCACAACGGTAGCCGCCGCTGCGGGCCCTGCACTCTTGATGGCTAGCTCTTTTACGTAATCAAAAGACCGTTCAAGAATGGACTTCTTCGGCGCGGGTTTTTGTAACTGTGATTCAATCACCTCCAGTTCGTGGTCAATCTCATCTCGACGGGAATCAAACGAGGCAGGCGATAGGGCCTGCTTTAGCGCCTCGGTTAATTCTGCCAAAGTAGCAGGCTGCCCAGACTGATTGGTCTGGGTGATATTATTCCCACGGGCCACGTTCACGTTCGCGTTATCCCCTGATAGGTTGGTTTGTATCGCGCCATCGCCCTGCACGAGATTAACATTTGCGTTGGAGCCGAAGTGAAAAGAATTGGATGCCATTGTAGGGGCGTTTGAAGGCGGTGAGATAGCTGTAAGTACGGTGCTTTTGCCTTAGGGAGTAAGCAGTACCTCGTGGTACCAGGCTTGGATGCCGTTTACCCAATCGCCCTGCACACGGCTGGATTTGTCGTAACGAAGCAACGCTTCATCCAGCAAGGCTTCTAAGATGCGATGAAATTCTTCTGCGTCTTGAGCGAAGGCCATTGGAAAGTCTTCCAGCACGTTGATTGTGCGCTTCTTTCGCTCCTTGCCACCCGATTCGTAAAAGAGGCGCAGAAAATGAAGCAATTTCTCATCAAATGTGCGCGGCCAAGAGTTGTCGGGCTCCTTAATAACGCTTTCAGTAATAATATAAGGGCCCAGGCCGCGCTCTTTGGCTGCGCGACACGCACCAGCCAAATCAGGGCGAGGTTGCAACCAGCCCCGTTGTTCGTTCGCTGAGAACAACAAGTACAGTTCCAAGCCCATCACAGCCCTGCCAATGGGTTCGAATGTATACAGAACACTAGGAGGCATGGCATTAGGCTGAAAAGAAGCCCGGCCATTCAGTGCGAGTCCTGTTAGAGGACAGGTATGTAACGGAAAGCTAGTATCTAAATCGCCAAACATAAAGGTGAGGGCTAAAGAAATGCCTCGGTCAGAGCACTAAGGCTAAGGGCACGTGAAAGACAAAAGTTGCTGCAAATAATTTTAGCAGCAACTTGCTGCAGCTTATATTTGAGTAGCAACTAACATCTTGATAGCTATGATTACCATTAAGTCAAGCGGGCTTGGACGCCTAAATGAATTAGCACAGAACATTGAACAGCTTAGCCAACGCTCCGAGGTATCAAGTGAGGAGCTTTTTAATGCCGAGTTCATTGCCCAACACACCCAATCCACAAGCTTCACAGAATTCGTTAGAGCCGGGGGATTTGTTTTTGATAGCGCAGAAGATTTTAAAGCTATTCCCGACGCGGCCTTTGATGAGCATGTACGCCACAATACCGATTTCCCAAATTGGCACGAAATGCAACTGGCAGCGGCTCGGACGTGGGCGCGACAACAGTTGCTAAAATAACTGCTGCTAACGGCAGCATTATGGCCGCAGTCGAAAATTTTGGGAGGACCGAGTGTTCTATTTTCACTGGCCACGACGCGGGTTTGGCAGGTGGCACCTTTTTTAAGTAAGCCGGGCTTTCCTGCTGCACCACGATGCGTAACTTGCCGTCCCCATGCAAACATTGAAGTTCGGGGCTACGTCATTGGGCAGGCTCATCGCGGCTATTTTCGCAGGGCAGGACTCCCGTGTTACCCACCTTGATTGACGGAAGTCCCACTCGCCGCGTTCAAACGGCTGTCCTGTCCCGTATTGGTTGCCTGAACCGAGTTGGCACCGTGGGCAATGTTCACGACCCCTCCCTCGCCAACGTGGATGGGTGGTAATACCTTTGAAACCGTCTCCTGTACTTTGGCTTGGAAAGAACGCAGCGTGATGTCGCTTCCTAAATCTTTCAGTTCAAACAATAAGTCAATCACCTTGGAGCGGATGCAGGTCAGGACCCCAACTAATTGATTTGTTGGCAGCACTTGCCAACTTCGGTGAATATGCCAGTCCTTGCGGTAGGCTTTCTCGGCAATGATGGCGTTGAGAGGGTGTGGCAAGTCAATGGTGCCATCAGTTGTCTGACTGGCCATGTGCTCAATCTCAGCTACGCTGTTTCCAACGTATTTGCTGACCAGAATCGCTTTTAAGTCCTCATTGAGGTATTCCACCGCCATGGGCTGATTGATGAGTTGCTGGCCGTTGACCTTGTGAATCAAGTGGACTCGGGGTACAACACCGACCTTCCGGTAAGCGGGCGCCTCTTGGCTACTCCCCTCGTAACCTTCTATCTCCAAGTTAACCCATCCCTTCAGCCGGTCCTCTTTTAGCAAATAGGCCAACGCTTTGACTTTTAGCAGCACATCCACCAGTCTAGTTGCCGGTTGAAGTACCTCGTCAATTGCCGCGCTTATCAGTTCAGGAGCAGTCATTATTGGTAGCTACGAAGCACTGCCCAGCAGGTGTGGGACTTGTTGTAGCAGTTCGAATACCAAATGCCCAGTGGCGCTTCCCAAACCATCTTTTGCCAAGTCGTGCAGCGACTCGAATGAGCGAGCCAGGATGCTCTTTTTAGGTTCAGATTTTTGCAGTTGTGCATCGATTCGATGCAATTCATCATCGATATCCTCTTTGTGAGGTTCGAGTTTCGGCTCTGCGCCCAGCGCTTGTTTAAGCTGTGCCACTAAGTCGATTAACGAAGTCGTCTCTGCTCCGGTAACGGATTGCGTTATCTGGCTGCCGCTCGCGACGTTGAGTACCGCGCCCTGGCCGGTGCTTGTAACTTGAACGGAATTGGCACCGGTGGCGACCGTGCTCGTGCTGCCTTGGGCAAAATGAAAATTTTGCTGTAGGGGGACTGGGGCGCCGGCTTCCCCTTCAAGCTCCTTGGTGCCTTGCCGGGTTACAAACATCGCTTTCATGCCGAGGGTTGAAGTTGCGTGGCCATCCTGCACCAACTCATTGACGATGCGGGTCACGGTTGAGCGGTCCAGGCCCAGATGCTCTCCTAACGCGACTGGATTAATGCTCACGGACAAAGGTTGACCAGGAGCATACTCGCAGGCAGCTTTATAGGCAGCCTCTAAAAAGTTGATTCTTTGTTGTTTGTGCTGACTAAACATGAGCTGCTTTTGGATTCTGAGCCATTCTTCAACCAAGGAGGAAGGCACGCCGTTGTGTAAATTCTTGAGCCTAGGAAAGATTACGTACTCAATGTGGTGCAGGAATTCGCCCCCCTCGTTACCCCTGCCAAGAAAATAATCGAAATGATGAGTCAGGAAGTCCATTATTCGGTAAGGAGGATTGCATCCCAGCAGCTTCTTAGTAAAGGCTTCATCGTAGTCACCAGGCCTGACCGCCACTTCAAAAGTTTCGAACCCGTGCAGCGTACCATCATCTCCCAAAAAGCCAAAAGGAGTCATTTGGGATTTTGTTTTCCCTAAATCAGCCAAATCAAATGTCTTTCGTGCTTCGGCAGATTCTGCCAAAGAATAGAATTTGCTTATCATTCGAAAATCGTTCCTCCGGAGTATTATGCGAAAATATATCCGATTGCTTGGTTAATCTGAATGAGAATAAAATATTGATATTTTATTTATCAAATGTATATTTTGAATAGGGCTGTTATATTGCTGTGTGCCATTGGCATTTTGCCAAATTCTATTAGCACTTTCTCCTCGGGAAATGATTGTTAAGAGTAATTCGGTAGTTTGAAAACCTTGCTGATGCACCATTTTGCATATTGCAAACGCGCATTTTCAACACATTATAAACCTAACTCCTTAGCCGAGTTGTGCTGGCGCACATTATCCAGTCGGGTATAGCGCCGAATCATCGCTGAGGTCTTGTGCTTGGTCTGGTTCATGACCTTGGAGTCGTCGGCCCCGTTGAGCTTAGAGACCGTTACAAACGAGGCCCGCAGCGAGTGAGCCGTGTAGCCGGAGCCCAAGTATTGCTGGGTGATGAGGTTGATGTATTTGGTCGTCATCCGGCGGGCAGTGAGTTGCTGGTTTTTGCGCAGCGACACAAACACGCACCCCTCGTTCCTGTCCAGCACGCGCAGCCAGGCTTGCAGCGAACGGATGGGGCACAGTTGCGGGTCGGGGGAGTAGAAGATGGCCTTTTCTTCGGCCTGCCCCAGCTGGTTGGTCTTGCTCCTGGTGAGCGAGACGACCAAGCCTTCCGCGTCAAAGGCCAGGTCCTCGATGTTGAGGGCTTCGAGCTCGGAGCGGCGAAAGGCGCCGGTGAAGCCCAGCAAGAGCAGCGCCCGGTTGCGCAGTCCGGTGGGCGTCGAGACGTCGATGTTCCGAATGGTCCGCTTGAAATTGTCGAGCGAAAAGGCGGCGGCTTGCTTGATGCGCGTTTTCTTTTCCCGGGCGATGCCCTTGAGCAGCACCTTGATTTTTTTATCAGCCGTGGGCGAGTCCAGCCCGGCCAGCTCGTGGGCTTTGGCAATGGCCGCCCCGTGACGCTGGATGGTGGCCACCTTCTTGCCGGCATCGGCCAACTCGGTCAGAAATCCGGCCAAGGCTTCGACCGGCGCCGGCAGGGATTCCAACTCGTGCACGGTGCACCAACTTGTGAACCGCTTCCAGTCGCCGGCGTAGGCGCGGATGGTGTTGGCTGCCCCGCGCAGGCCGGACTCGACGTAGCGCGAGGTCGACTCGACCAGGTGAGCCGGCACCTGGGCACCGGAGATTTGGGGGACGACGAGATGCTCGCTCACGGCAACCTATATAGTAAGGAGTAAAACGCTCGAAACCGGCCAGCTTTGCGCTTGCAAGATAAGGAACGATAAGTAAAGCTTATCAGGCCTTATACACTGGCTTTGCAACGAGCCTGAACTAGCGACGCAATGGAGTTAACCCCAGCATTAAAAAATTTATCCGTATTTCAGCCGTTACTTGATACCCTAATAGTGCATCATTCCCGCTTATGGGGAAAAAACTACAACCTACTTCTACCCCTGCGCTACCAAATCCAGCCGACGTGGCGGCTATCGGCGACCCCGGCGATGAAACGCAGCGCAATTTTCGGTACCAGCACGCTTACGGTTCCATTCTGCTGATAGCTGCTGCTACTGGCCTCAATCCTTATGAAGCCATCTGGTGCGAGCACCACGAGGACTTGCTGGCCGAGCGCTCAGACGGCACTTACGATGCTTATCAGGTCAAAACCCGTCGCCCAGAGATAGGCGACTGGACGCTTACCGAAGAGCCCATACGTCACAGCTTAAAGCGGTTTGTGGATTTACACAATCAGTTTGGGGCCAATATTAATCGGTTCGTCATCGTATCTAATGCCGAGTTTTTGACGGTAGGGCTTGGTGTGAGCGATATTAAGAAGCTGAAAACTAGCCCCCGCACCTTTCTAAAGGTGATAGTAGGTTACAACAATGCGGGTGAAGTCGGGGGAGCCTTTGCGGAGGTGCTGACTGCAATGGCTGCCGACTTCGGCTGTGATGTCGAAGTACTGTTTGCGGTCCTGAAGCGAATGGAACTGGTGAAGGGCCCCAACCGGGACCACTTTGATTCGGAGGTGGCGCACATTCACCTACCGAAACTAAAAGATTGCAAACTCATGCCAGCGGCCGAGCTGAACGCAGTGCGGGACGAACTGATTCAAAAGGTTTACGGTGCTTCTTCGTTGCTGATTGAGGACCCACGCCAGCACCTTCCCCACGTGGCAGGGCAAGCGAACCCGCGGCTGCTGGCCAAGCGCGTGTCCGTATCCGTAGTGGCCGCCTGCGTGGGGCAATCGTCAGGCATGGTCTTCCGGTATCAGACAGGAGACGTTACCTTGGCCATTGGGGAGTCTGGAACACAGCGCGACATCCTGCGAAAGAAATTTGTGCAAGGAGGCCTAGTTGACCAACTGCCCCTGATGGAACGCCGAACGCTGGACACCGAAGCACGGCTCATGGCGCTGGCGCACGCCGGTCCGGATACCTTCGACGGATTCCTGAAACAGTTGGAGGGCGTCGTTCAAGCGGAATGCACGGAGGCCCAACTCGTGGCCCAAATCAGCCGCGTCTCTCCCACCGCACCCTATGGGCCAGCCATGTTGGTGAGCGTTTTTCAGCGGTTGAAAGCAATTGCCGAAAACACGCCGCGTAAAGTGGACAACGAGCCGTATGAGTGCTTAGTGGGCATTGCCGGTTTGCTGACTGAACAGTGCACCGTGTGGTGGAGTGATAAATTTAACCTTCACGTGGCATGAGCTTCCGATTAATCAAGGCGGTGGCGGCCACCGAAAACGCCGATGAGCTGCACTTGGCGCGGCTGCTCTTGCTGCTGGGCCAGTCGGACCAGCGCAGCGGCAGCACCATGGCCGGCATCATGAAACTGGCCAAGCTGGACTTTCTGCTGCGGTACCCGAACTGCCTTGAGCGATTGCTGAAATTCAAAAACAAAAACGCAACCAAAGCCAACATTCAACCACACGAGCGCACGTCGATTGAGTCAAAAATGGTGCGCTTCCGCTACGGCCCGTGGGACACCCGCTATCGACGCTGGATAGGATTACTGGTAGCCAAAGGATTAGTGGTTTCCTATGTAAAAGGACACACCGTGCACATCGATTTAACCGATGCCGGCCGCCGGGTGGTCGCCACCCTAAGCGAATCGCCCGCTTTTGCGGATATGCAGGAGCGCAGCAGCTTGATTTATCGTACTGTCGGCTCCATGCCCGCGACGGCGCTGAAAAACCTGATTTACGAAGTATTCCCCGAAATCATTGACATGAAGTGGGGAGAAAACATAGCCCTATGAGCTACCCGATGCACATTCGCTTGGCGAAGTTGACGCTGGTTTTCACCGCCGCCACGGAAGAGCTGCCCTTTGAGGACGTGACGTATTTTTATGGGCAGATGGGAGCAGGTAAATCCAGCATCGCGCGCCTGATTGATTACTGCTTAGGAGGGAAATTCGATTTGTCTCCGGCTTTGCAAAGCGAGTTTACTACGGCCACGCTTAGCCTGTTTGTTAATGAAAAGCCACTGGCGCTGGAAAGGCAACGAGACAGTGAATACGTGGTGTGCAGCTGGCGCGATGAGCAAGGAAACTTCGACCTGATTCTGCCCGCGCGAAAAGCAGGCACAGGCGGGCCGTTGATTCCCGGAACGGAAGTGGAAGTACTGTCCGACCTGCTGTTCTACTTAGCGGGCATTCGGCCACCGCGGGTGCGCCGCAGCAAGCTGAAAGAAGATTCGGAGTTGTCACGCCTGAGTTTGCGGGACCTGCTGTGGTTTTGCTACTTGGACCAGGACGGGTTTGACAGCAATTTCTTTCAACTCGACGGCGGCGACCCGTTCAAGCGCCTCAAAAGCTTAGATGTTCTGCGCTTTATCCTTGGGTTCCATCAGGAACAGGTAGCTGAACTCGAATCTGAACTGCAGGAACTCTACGCCCGCCGGCAACAATTGCAAGGGGCTGCTAAGTCCCTTAAAGAAAGCTTAATCGAAGCCGATGTGGCTTCTGAAGAAGAGATTCAAGCCAAGGTGGGCGTGTTTGAGGCCGAAGCAGCCGACGTCTCACAAAAGCTGACCGATTTGCGGGCCCAGCACCTGCAAATTCCGCACGGCACCGACAGCTTGCGGCAGAAGGCCCGCGCCCTGACGGAAGAAATGGTGGCCCTCGAAGAAGCCGAACCACAGATTTTGCGCACCATAGACCAGGACCGCCGCCACAAAAACGAGATTTTGACGCTCGGCCTAAAAGTGCAGCGGGTAGCCGCCGCTAGGGCGGTTCTTGGTGGCGTGGCCTTCGAAGCGTGTCCGCGGTGCACGCAAACCTTGCCCGAGCGTCCCGCCCATGACTGCCCGGTGTGTGGCCAAGAAGAGCCCACAGAGGGCGGCGCCAACTTGGACCCGGCTGTCATAGCCAGCGACAGCAAAGCGCGCATCGGCGAGCTGGACGATTCCATTGCGCGGCACGAAGACCAACTAGCACGCCTGCGTCGCCGGGCGAGGGAGTTGGCCCGCGACCGGGAGGCGGTCGACAATTCTCTGACGCAACTCATGCGCAACTACGACTCGGCCTACTTATCCACCGCGTTGGTGCTGGAGCGGCGGGCCGCTGAAATAGTTCAGCAAATTAATGATTTGCGCCGGTTGGTGTTGTTGCCGCGAAAAGTGCAAGAGCTATTTCGGCAGGCTGACGAGCTACAAGGGCAAGAAATCACGTTGCGACGCCGACTAGAAGCGGCTCGCATCGGTGCCGAAGCAGACATGGGCAATTTGCACAAGCTGGAAGCCTACTTTCTTGACTGCTTGGTTCGGGCCCAGATGCCGGGTGTTTCGGTTGAAAACACTGTTAAAATCAATACCAAGACCTTTTTGCCGGAAGTGACGGAAGCTTCTACCGGTGATGTAACCGTCATGTCGTTTGCCAACCTAAGCAGCGGCGGAAAAAAAACGCTTTTCAAGGCGTGTTTTGCTTTGGCTATTCACCGCCTAGCCACCGAAGTGGGTGCTATGCTGCCGTCGCTGCTCATCATTGATTCGCCAATGAAGAACATCAGTGAACGTGAAAATAAGGCGCAGTTTGAGGGTTTTCACGCGTTGGTGTATGACCTGCTGGAAGCAGAACTGCAAGGCACGCAGGCCATACTAATTGACAAAGAATTTATCGTTCGTGATGAGACGTCACCTCTAGCTTTCTCCGTGCGGCACATGATGCCGGGTAGTGATGAAAATCCGCCGTTGATTCCTTATTACAAAGGTTTGTAACATGTATGATAGAGAGCACTGGGCATATATGCTTTTCTTATCAGCATGGTCACGTTAGCATGGTCACGGTCCGGCGCTACGGACTAAGAATTTCAGGTAGCGAAGTCCGATGTATCCAGAAAAGGGACTACTTGGTTGAGTAGCTTCCTTCTGTTTGGGAATCAGGCAATTGTCAGCATCTAGTTATATTTACCATCCGCACTTCTGCTTATCACACTTTCTTTCCCTTTATGGTAAAACGCTACTCCTTTTGCGTACTCCTCCTCTTAATAAGTCTACCCTTGCTGGCCCAGCGGCTCAAGCCGGCGGCCGTAAGCTTGCCCCCGCCGATACCGTGTACTTTGACCGGGACTGGGAACGGACCGAAACGCTGGAGGAGGTTTCCTACGCCCGCATTGCCCGACATGATGCAGCTGGCAAGACGGTGGGCACCGTGCGCGACTACTTCTATCCTTCCTGGAAAAAGCAGTGGGAGGGCAAGATGGCCAGCGAAAGGCCCGACAGACCGATGGGCCTCTGCTGCGGCTGGCACGAGAACGGCCAGTTGAGCTTTCGCGGCACGTATATAAATGGAGAGCAGCAAGCTGACTTTCGGAGCTGGCAGCCCAACGGCCGGGAGATAAAATGCACGTATAAAACGGTGGATGCTCTCCCACTCAGCAACGCCACTATTCATTGCAGCACCTGTGTGCACTTAAGTCGCAAGGTGTTTGAAGTAGATGTGCCGGAAGGAACGGCCGGCATTGTGTATAAGCTGGATATCCGGGACGGGGAAACACCGCCCTCCTGGTCAACGGCCATCGGGCTGGCCAGCGCCTTCAGTAACCCTGCCACGGGCACTGTGGCGTTGCTGTCCATGGTGGCTTCGACTCTTTCCAAGCAGAACACCGGCCCCGCGCCCACCGTTAGCACCAAATGCCGGTGGTACATCACCCTCGACCCGGCGGCGGTGCAGCAGTTCCTAGCCTCGCAGGGCTCGATTACCATTCCCAATGCCTGCCTGCGTTCGGCCAGTAATACGCCCCAGGAAACCCGGCCGATTACCCTGCCGCCGGGAACTCGCCGACTTTACGTGTGCGTAAACAATGACAATTTTCGGGCTGATGCCACGGCCACCCTCAGTGTGACGGCCCTGGTGAAAGCCTGTAAGTAGGTTAATCGATTCCCTCGCGGCTCAGGGGCTTCCGCAGCCAATTGCGCAGGGCGTAAATACGGGAGTTGAGGTAGCACTCATGGCAGTGGCGGAAGCTCCATAGGCAATCCACCGTATCCGTGAGCAGGTGAAACAGGATGCCCACGGCGACAATTTGCGTCGCTGGCAGCAGGAGCAGCAAGACGTACACCGGTAGGACGTAGAATGAGTGCAGCGGATGATACCCGATGCTGCAGCGCCGTGGTTCGAAGATGGGTTTGGCCAGCAGGTGGTCCAGGTCAATGAGCATCGTGGCCACCATTATCAGGTAAGCCGTTTGCCACATCAAGGGAAAAAACACCAGCGCCAGCACGGCCGGGAAAGCAAAGTGCAGGCTGTAGTGCACCAGCGTTTGGGCGCTAAATAATTTGAACGGCTTGCGTGGCTGGCGCGGGGCAGTGGGCTGGGTAAAGCGGGCTGTGGTATCGTGGGCTATTGCTTTGGCATACCTGCTGCTCAGCTTCCCCGCTGGCTCCTGTTTCGCTCCGGGCGCGTGGTCCCGGGTGCCCACGACCCGGGGCCGCACTTTCGTAGCTACCGGCTGCTGCGGGGTGGTGAGCCAAGCGTGGGCGGTGACGGTCGTTGCCGTATCGAAATGCTGTGCTGGTAGCGGGAGACGGTATCCGGCGGTAGCGGGAAACTTCGGGACTACAACAGACGAGCGGCAACCGGCCAATACCAGGGCCAAACTGGCGGCAGTGGATAGAATAACGCGAAAAACAGGCAATAGGGGCATTACTTACCTTCAAGCTGCCGTTAGTAGTGGAAGGTGAGGCCCGCGCCCCAACCGTACTGGTTGTCGTAATTGGTGCTGAGCGAGGCGTACTTGCTGACCATGTAGCGGAAGCCGAGGGTAAACTCCCGGTCCGTATTGGCCCGGATGTCCATGAAGACGTTGTTGCTCAGGGGCAGGTCGCGACGCTCCAACTGCGCCCGCAGCTGACCGGTGAGGTCGGTGCGCAGCTCGGCGCGCACGAGCAGGGGCAACATATAGTAAACCCCGACCTCGGCCTGGCGGCGGAAGTTGCGGTTATTGTCTTCGGTGCGGCGGTTGCCACCCTCGCTGTCGGAGGCCGAGCGCAGGGTTTTGTTGTCGCGCAGGTCGTAGCCCACGAAGGCGGCCAGGAACTGCCGCTTGTCGAGATAGCGTAGCAGGTGGGTTTCGGTTTCGTAGTTGCCCTGGTAGTTTACCCGGCCCTCAAATTCGAGGGCGTTCTTGTTGTTGGAGAGGTTGGCTTCCAGAAAGCTGCCCTGCGAGTGCACCGCCAAGTCGGCCCAGGGGTAGAGCTTGTTGTCTTCGCGCTTGAGGTGACGGTAGCCCGTGCGGGCGTACTCGTTCTGGGGGCTGCCCTCGTAGCTGATGACGCGGGCCATGCCCGACATCATGTGGTAGAGGGTGTGGCAGTGGAAAAACCAGTCCTGGTCCTCGTTGGCGTCGAACTCAATGGTGACCTTGCCCATCGACTGAATGTCAAAGGTGTGCTTCATGGGCGAGTACGCGCCCTGCGAGTTAACGAGGCGAAAGAAGTGCCCGTGCAGGTGCAGCGGGTGGCGCATCATGGTCATATTCTGGAAGACCATGCGCACGTTTTCGCCCCTGCGGATGGGAATGTTGTCGGACTCGGACAAGGTTTTGTTGTCGAACGACCAGACGTAGCGCAGCATGTTGCCGGTCAGGGTGAGGTGGATTTCCCGCCACTGCTTCGTGGAGTCCAGGGTGGTGGGGTGCAGGGCGCGCAGCTGGTTATAGTTGAAGTCGCCGCTCATTCCGCCCATGGCCATCCCGCCCATATCCATGCCGCCCATACTGCCCGAATCCTGCAGGCTGCCCATGCCCATGCCGCCCTTTTCCTGCTGGTTCATCGGGCGGTTGCGGGGCGGGGCCGTGGAGGTGGCCGGCGCGGTGCCCTGCTGCATGTCCATGCCCGCCATAGTGCCCGCACCTTGCGGGGCGGGCGTTTTCGTGGCCTGGCCGCCGCTCATGTCCATGCCTTTCATGGCACCGCCGGCCGGAGACGAAGCGCCTTTCGGGCTCATCTGGCCGGCCCCGCCCATGCTCATGCCGGTCATGTTGCCCATGCTGTTCATCTCCCGCGTCATCTGGAAGTAGTTGAGCTTGGGCAGGTCAGGGGTGCGCATGGGCTCGCCCTGCCCGAAGTAGCCGGAGGTGTAGCCCGTCACGTCGGAGGAGGTGGCCCGCAGCTCGGCCGCGCCCATCGCGGGCACGGTGATGAGCAGGTCGTAGGTTTCGGCGGTGGCAATTTCGAGCTTGCTGGTCGGGAAGGGCTCCACGTTGATGCCATCGGCGGCGATGACCTGCATCGGCCCGCCGGCATACTGTATCTTGAAGTAGGATGAGGCGCTGCCGTTGATGATGCGCAGGCGTACCACCTCGCCGGGCTGGGCATCTTTGAAGTAGCTCAGCTCCTGTCCGTTCATCAGGAACTTGTTGTAGAACACGTCGGCCACGTCCATGGCCGGCATCCGCTGCCATTCCTGCTTGAGCTTGTCCTTGAAGTAGCCGGCGGCCAGGGCCTCGCCGTAGCTCTGGGTCGCGCCTTTCTGCACGGCAAACCACTCGCCGGCCCGCTTGAGGTAGCGCAGCACTTCTTTGGGACGGTGGTCGGTCCAGTCGGAGAGCACCAGCACGTACTCTTTTAGCTGATACTGGATTTCCTGGGGCTGCACCACGATGGAGCCGTAGAGCCCGGCCTGCTCCTGGAGCATGGTGTGGGAGTGGTACCAGTAGGTGCCGCTCTGCCGCAGCGGGAAGGTGTAGGTGTGCACGGCCCCGGCCTTGATGGGGTCTGTCGTCAGATAAGGCACCCCATCATATTGATTGGGCACCAGTAGGCCGTGCCAGTGCACGGAGGTTTCCATCGCCATCTGGTTGTGAACCCGGATAACGGCAGTGTCGCCCTCGTTGAAGCGCAGGGTAGGGGCCGGAATCTGGCCGTTGATGCCAATGGCGTGGCGCATTTTGCCGGTGAAATTGACCATACGGTCTTCCACGTACAGGTCGTATTCAACCCGCTTGCCGACGTAGCTCGTCCGGGGCGTGACGATGGTGCCCCGCGCCTGCTCCGCCGGCGGGGCCGATTGGGTGAGGTAGGGTTCCTGCGGCTTGGGCATGGCCATGCCGGGCATCGACTGCGCCCCGGCCCCGAGGGTAGAAAGTAGCAGGGTAAGTAAAATCAGAACTCTCATGGCGCTATTGCTTGGGCGTCGGTTGGTTCCGGGCCGGGTTGTTGTCCTTGAAGCGGAACTTGTCTAGGGGGTTGGGCATCGACATGCCGGGCATATTGCCCATTGCGGGCTTGGCCTGGCCCTTTTCCATGCCGGGCATATCAGCCATGTTGCCCGGGGCCGGCGCGGGCTGCGCGGCGGGCATTTTCATGCCTGGCATATCCGCCATTCCCTCCATTCCTGCTTGCGCCTTGCCGGGCTTTTTCGCCCCCGCCGACTGGCTCTTCATGCCGGGCATAGGGGCCATGCCGGGCATTTCCTTCCGCTGGTTCGGGCTGGCCGAACGGTTCATTTTCATGCCTGGCGGCATCTTTTGCGACGTGTTGGCGGCGGGCATCTTCATACCGGTCATGTCAGCCATGGCCCCCGGCTTGGCCGCCGGGCGCGCCGGGCTGGCTGGCTTCGGGCTGCTCATGTCCATGCCCGGCATGTCGGCCGAGTGGGGCTTTTCAGCCGGGAGCTGCTGCCCGGACGCCCCTTTTTCGGCATGTTCATCCGCCCCTGCTTTGTCGTTGTGGCCGCCGGCTTCCATCTCCATGCCGGGCATTGCGCCCGCCTCGTCGTCGTGGCCGTGATGTTTCGACACCAGGTGGCCCTGCGGCCCTACTCCCTCCACGTACACCAGTTGCGCGCCCCGGTGGCCGGCCACCGACAGCACGCCGGCCGCCGCCAACGCAAACCCGAGCACCAGGATTTCATAGGCGCGGCGCTGAATCTGGAAGAACTGCCCAATGCCGCGCAGCAGCAGCGTGATGCCCGAGAGCCACAGCGTGTAGCCCGCAAACTTCTCGTGGGCAGCAAACACGGCCGCCGCCCGGGGAGCCAGGCCCGTGGGCATGGCGTGAAACGTGGTGCTGGCGGCCAGCGCCCCCGCAAAACCGCCGGCCAGTATCAGCAGGGTGCCCCAGCGAACCTGCTCCCAGTCTTTGAAAACCAGAACCACTTGCAGGGCTGCCCCCAACAGGATGAGCACGATGGGGACGTGCACGACCAGGGGTGTAAGTTGGGGAAATCTGAAAACATAGTCAGGCGGTTAGGTAGGGTAAATAAGGGCGGTTGCGGGCTGGCGAGGGCCGCCCGGCAACCCCGGCCCCAACAAAAACGCCCGACGAAGCCGGGCGTTTTGAAGAGAGCGAAGGCTGTTTACGCAGCGGCTATCTTAAAGCCGGCCTGCTCGACGGCCTGCACGACTTCTTCCGGCGAAAGCTTGTCCGAGTTCACGGTCAGAATCTTATCGGGGTTAGCCGTATCGACCTGCCAGTTGCCGGCACCGGCCTGCTCGTTGAGGGTGGGCGTGACGGCCTTGATGCAGCCGCCGCAGTTGATGTTGGTTTTGAATTGAAGCGTTTTCATGACGAGTTGAGTTAAGGAACCCACACCGGGCCCGTGCAAATACAACACGCAAAGCTGCGGCCAAGGTGGCACCACCGGGGTACAGAATTGCGCAGGGGGCTTGCATGATTTCCCGTCCCCCCGCCATCAGCGGCAAAGCGGGCTTAGGCAGCGGTGCTCAGGCCGGCGCGGCAAGCTTCCTCACAGCGGCGGCAGGCCTCGGCGCACTCCTTGCAATGCTGCATGTGGGCTCCGTGCTTTTCGCACTCGTCGCCGCAGGCCTTGCACACTTCGGCGCACTCGCGCAGCAAATGCGCGGCGTGCTCCGAACCACGGGCCAGCAGCCGGGCCGTCAGGGCACAGACATCGGCGCAATCGCGGTCGAGGCTAATACAGCGAGCCATCATTTTGACATCATCTTCCTGCAGGCAGGCGGTGGCGCAGTGCTCGCAGGCGGCGATGCAGGCGTTGAGGGCGTCGAGGAGAGATTTATTCTGAGCGTGCATGGGTAATGGAATTAGGAGTGAACGGCGTTGCGCCTGAGTTACTCCTGCTTATACCCGCCGTTCTTAGGCTGGTTTTACATCAATTGCCCCGTGGCTTGCATCATTTGGTGCTGCCGGGTCAAGCGGTAGTTCCACCATTTTCTCGAAGGATAGGGAAAACCGATGCTCCTCTCCTACGCGCTTCTGATTGGAAGTGAAATCAACCCGCTTAAACGAGGCAGGGCCGTAATCCGCCAGCCACGTTTCCCCGATTAAGAGTGGGAAGACGGGTATGTCAATGGTCTTCAAAGGAGGCGTAATCGCCAGGAATCGAACCTTATCGACCCGACTGAAGGGCAATGCCAACTGGAAATAGTAGTTGGCATAGTAGAGCACAAACACCTTTTCCGGGATGTCGGCTGGTGCTGTCTCGTTACGGGTGTAGAGTTGGGCGAAGGGTGCCGGAAATACCGGCGGTCCGGGAATGGAGTGCATCATTACGCTTAGCAAGCCCATGCCCTGGGCCGCTTCATCATGCTCCTCCGAGGTAACGAACCGTCTGGCCCACGCATAGTCGGCCACTTCCGGCTCATCAAGTAAGCAAAGGGCCATTTTCAGCAACAGCTTGACCAGATGAATCGGAATGTAGCTGGGGCGAGTAGTTACCAGCTGCGCCGAGTTTGTAGCCTCATCAATGATGAGCGGGTCCTGGCCCTGAATCGTCTTGATGTGCAGCCCTTCCGCGCCCATCGACACCTCCAGCCCGGTCTTGTTGTCCTTGAATTTGGGGACTTTCTTGTTCTTGCCTTTAATCTGGTTAAAGGTTCGGGCCACGCCCAGGTAGTTGGCGAACGAGTCTTCGTACTTCGCAAACAACGCGTTGCACGTGTCGCACTCGAAGTAGGAAAGAATATTGCGGTTGCCCATAAAGTCGGGCATTACGTGCGCATCCTTCCGGAACGACACCTCCGGTTCCGTTCTGCCACAAAACCGGCAAGCCCTAGGCGTGGGCGTCCCTAAATAAAATGGCGTGTCCAAGGGACCAACCATCATTTGACAAGTATATGCCCCAAAGAACTGTTGGGCACGTTGTTGATTTACTGCATCGGCCGGCATGGGTAGTTGCAGTGTTCTGGTAATTCTGGCCATGAAGAGGACGTGGTGCTGTGAAAGATGAAAGAGAAGCAAAACGCGGGGCGAAGCCTGGTAAGTTTCTAACTCGTCTTATTTGTCTTCGACAACCAGCAATAGTCTTGCTAATCAATGTTCTGCGCCAAAACCACCTGTTGGCGATAGACGGAGGGCGAGCACTGCGCAAACCGTCGGAACTGGCCGGAGAAGTGCGCCAGGCTGCCGTAGCCCAGCTGCCGGGCAATGCGCCCGATGTCGAGCCGGGAGGTCTGTAGCAATTCCTGCGCGTAGGCCAGCCGCTGGCGGGTGATGTAGCTGATAAGGCTTTCGTGGCCGGGCAGTTGGGCGAAGGCCGCGTGCAGGCGGCGGCCGTCCAGGCCCACCTCCCGGGCCAGGGCGGGAATGAATTCGCGGTGCCGCAGCGTGTTGCCGGAGCGCCGCAGCAGCTGGGCCACGGCCTGTTTCACCCGGTCTACCAGCGCCTGCGCAGGGCTTTCCAGCAGGGCAAAGCCGGCCGCAGCCAGTGCCTGGCGAATACGGGCCCAGTCCAACTGCTCGGCGTGACCGGCCACCGTCGCCGCGCCGAGCCGCACCTCCAGCACCCGCAGCCCCAGGCTTTCCAGCTCCCGCCGCACCACCCGAATACCGCGCGCGCAGACCATGTGCTTGATGTAAAGCACACAGCCGGCATCGTCGGGCGTGGGGAGTGAAGTGAGAGACATGGCGAGAACCTTAGACGGCGGGCTGCACCGGGTTCTGGTCGGCAGGCGGCGTGAGCGGCTGGGCATCCAGCTCCTGCGGGTGGGCATCGAGACTGACTTCGTGGTGGCCGCGCAGGTACTGGGCCAGGGCCTTTTCGCCGAAGAGCCAGAACACCACTGGCGTCACCACGATGTCGAGGAAGGTGGAGCTGAGCAACCCGCCGAGGATGACGGTGGCCACCGGGTAGAGGATTTCCTTGCCCGGCGCGTCCTTAGCCAGCGTGAGCGGCACCAGGGCCAGCGCCGCCACCAGGGCCGTCATCAGCACCGGCACCAGGCGTTCGAGCGAGCCCCGGATAATCATCTCCTTGCTGAACTTCTCGCCCTCGTGCTCCACGAGGTGGATGTAGTGCGAAATCATCATGATGCCGTTGCGCGAGGCAATGCCGGTGAGGGTGATGAAGCCCACCAGCGAGGCAATGCTAAACGTGCCGCCCGTGAGCAGCACGGCCACCACCGAGCCGATGAGGGCCAGCGGAATGTTGAGCATAATCTGCCCCACCATCAGCCCGGACTTGAAGTGCGAGTACAGCACCAGGAAGATGCCGGCCAGCGAAAACAGGCTCAGCCAGAGAATCTTCTGCGAGGCCGACTGCTGGCTTTCAAACTGGCCGCCGTAGGTCAGGTAGTAGCCCGCCGGCAGCTTCACCTGCTGGTTGATGCGGGCCTGCACTTCCTTGACGGTGCTGCCCAGGTCGCGCCCGGCCACGTTCATCGAGACGGTGATGCGGCGCTGGGTGTTTTCGTGGTTGACGGTGTTGGGGCCGGGCTCGTAGCTTACGTCGGCCACCTGGCTCACCGGAATCAGCGCCCCGGACGGGGTTTCGATGCGGGTCTGGGCGATGGTGGCGATGTCGTTGCGCTGGGCTTCGGGCAGCTTCACAATGAGGTCGAAGCGCTTCTGGCCGTCGAGCATCTGCGACACCACGTCGCCCTGAAACAGCGTTTCCAGCGTGGCCACCACCTGGCCGCGCTCCAGGCCGTAGGCCCGCAGGGCGGCATCGCGGGGGCGCACCAGCAGCTGCGGAATCTGCACCTGCTTTTCCACCTGCAAGTCGACTACGCCGGGCACCGCGCCGGCGGCGGTGCGGATTTCGTTGGCGTAGCGGCGTAGCTCCAGCAGGTCGTTGCCGAAGATTTTGATGGCTACTTGCGCCCGCACCCCGCTCAGCAGGTGGTCGAGGCGGTGGCTGATGGGCTGGCCGATGTTGACGTTCACACCGGTAATCAGGCCCAGCCGCTGGCGCAGGTCGGCCAGGATTTCCTCCCGGCTGCGCATCTTTTTTCCCTCTCGTTCCAACTCCTGCTCGGTTTTGAAGGCCACTTCGATTTCCGAGTTATTGACCGACTCGGCGTGTTCGTCCAGTTCGGCGCGGCCGGTGCGGCGGGCAGTGTAGGCCACTTCGGGCAGCTGCAAAATCTGCTCCTCCCCCAGCGTGCCCAGCTTGTTGGACTCGGTGAGCGAGGTGCCGGCCGGGGCCGAGAAATTGACCGTGAGCGAGCCCTCGTTAAAGGGCGGCAGGAACTCAGTGCCGAAGAAAGGCACCAGTGAGGCCGCCAGCGCGAACAGCAGCCCGGTGACCGTAAGCACCATTTTTGGGTGGGCCAGGCCCCAGCCCAGCAGGCCAGTGTCCTTACGCTTAAGCCAGCGCACCAGGCCCCCTTCCTGCTCGGCCGCCCGAATCTGCTTCATCTTGGGCAGCAGGTAGTAGCAGAGCACCGGCGTAATGGTGAGCGACACGAACAGCGAGGCCACGATGCTGGTGATGTAGGCAATGCCCAGTGGGGCGAAAATGCGCCCTTCCATGCCTTCAAGCGCGAAGAGCGGCAGGAATACCAGCACCACGATGATGGTGGCGTACACGATGGAGTTGCGCACCTCCGAGGAGGCGGCGTAAATCACCTGCAAGGCCGGTTTGGGCTGGGGCAGGTATTGGTTTTCGCGCAGCCGCCGGAACACGTTTTCCACGTCCACGATGGCGTCATCCACCAGCTCGCCGATGGCAATGGCCAGCCCGCCCAGCGTCATGGTGTTGATGCTAATGCCGGCTACCCGGAACACCAGCGCCGTCACCAGCAGCGAGAGTGGAATAGCTACCAGCGAGATAAAGGTGGTGCGCACGTTCAGCAGGAACGCAAACAGCACGATGACCACCAGAATAGCTCCGTCGCGCAGCGCCTCCTCGACGTTGGTAATCGACGACTCGATAAAATCGGCCTGCTTGAACAGGCGCGTGTTCACTTGCACGTCCTTCGGCAGCGAGGGCTTCAACTCGACCAGCGCCTTTTCCACGGCCTGCGTCAGGCCCACGGTGGCCGTGCCCGGCTGCTTCTCGATGCTCAGAATGACAGCGGGCTTGCCGTTCACGCTGCCGTCGCCGCGCTTGAAGCGGGCCCCGAAAGCCACGGTGGCCACCTGCTTCACGCTGATGGGCGAGCCCTGCCGGTAGCCGACGATGATGTTCTCGATATCGGCCACTGAGCGCAGGCGGCCCAGGTTGCGAATGAGCACCTCCGAGCCGTTGCGGTCGAAGAAGTTGCCGGTGGTGTTGAGGTTGGAGCGGCGCAACGCCTCCTCCACCTGCGTCACGGTCAGGCCCGTGGCGTTCAGGCGGGGCATGTCCAGCAGCACCTGGTACTGCAGGTTGTCGCCGCCGATGGGAATGACCTGGGCCACGCCGGGAATGGAGAGCAGGCGCTGGCGCACGGTGTAGTTGGCCAGCGTGCGCAGGTCGGCGGCGTTGGTCTGCTGGCCGCCCGAGAGGCCTACCAGCATAATCTGGCCCATAACCGAGGAAATTGGCCCCAGCACCGGTGTGATGCCGGTGGGCAGCTGCCCGCTCACGGTTTGCAGCTTCTCGGCCACAATCTGGCGGGCGGTGAAAATGTCGGTGCCGTAGTCGAACTCCACGAACACCATGCCCAGGCCGATGGCCGAGTTGGAGCGCACGGCCGCCACGCCGGTAGCCCCGTTCAGGGCCGTTTCCACGGGCAGCGTCACCAGGGCCTCCACTTCTTCGGGGCCATGCCGGCTGCTTCGAGGAACACGGTCACGCGGGGCGGTCCAGGTCGGGCAGCACGTCCACGGGCAGCTGGCGCGCCGTGTAGGTGCCGGCAATGAGCAGGCCCACGGCAAAGGCCAGCATGAGCAGGCGGTTTTGCAGGGCAAATCGAATGATGCGGTCAAGCATGAGTATCTAGGGAAGAGCGGGTAAGAGAAGGCGCAGGCCGGGGCCGGGGCGCAGGCTGTCCACGTGCGCCACGAAGGGCTGGGACCCGGGGCGGGCGTGCAGGTGTAGGCCCGCCGGCTGGCGGCGTTTGAGAGCGGGCAGCAGAAAGCCCACTAGGTCTACCGGCCCAGGGGCGAAGCGGCCGCGGGCACCCAGGCCCGAACCCACCACGTCGGCGGGGCTGGCCGTGGGGAAGGCCGCCACCTGCCACCACACGGCCGATGGCTGGCCCAACAGCCGGAAGGGCTGCCCGGCGCGGGCATCGAGGCCGGCCCGCCGGGCCGCCTCGCGGATAAAGTGCGCCAGTTGCGCCGGCGTGGTCACGGTGGCCGGCACGGCCCCCGCGTCGTTCCAGCAGGCGACCCGGCTCCGCAGCAGCCAGGCCGCTCGGCCCCGGAAACCGACCGTGGTTTCGGTGGCTCCATCGGGCCGGTGGCGGGTGGTATGGGCCTGGCCGTTGAACACCAGCACCTCGCCGCCGCCCTCAGCCACGCCCACCGCGCAGAGCAGGGGCCGGGCCGTGAGCGTATCGAGCACCACCGCGCCGGCCGCCCACCGATGCTGCGCGGCCAGGGGCAGCGTCAACACCAGCAACAGCAGGCCAGCCCCGCCGCGTTGCAGCGCGGCGCACAACCAGGGCAGGCGGCGAACGAGAGCGGGGTGCATGGCCGGGCTATTGGTTCAGGTAGATGGACTTGAGCTGGTAGGTGCCCACGCTCACCACCCGGTCGTTTTCGTTCACGTCGCCGGCCAGCAGTACCGTCTGCTCGCCGTTGGCCGAGCCCGGCTGCACGTAGCGGATTTTGAAGGTTTCCGGGTCGGTGTGCACGAAGACCACGGGCTTGCCGTTCAGGTCGGTCAGCGCCGAGGTGGGCACCACCAGCTGCTTTTTGCCGCCGCCGCTGCGGCCCAGCACCTGCACGTTCACGGCCTGGCCGGCGCGGAACAGGTTGGTGCCGGTGGGGTCGAGTTCGAGCACCAGCTGGCGGGCTTGGTTCACGGGGTTCACCACGTTGCTGAACACCACCAGCCGGGCCGGGGCGCTGCCGGTTTGCCCCTGCAGGCCTTCCACCTGAAACTGAGCCCCGGCCGGAATCTTGTTCAAATCCTGCGCAAACACCTGGGCTTCCACCCGCAGCTTGCCAGGATTGAGCACCCGAAACAGCTCGTCGCCCTGGGTCACCTGCTGGCCCACCGCGAGGGTAAACACGTCCACCGTGCCGCTGATGGGCGAAGTGATGGTGACGCGGCGGTTGCGGGCCTGCCCGTTGAGAATGCCCGCGTTCTGGCGGGCCTGGCGCAGGCGCAGCTCGGCGGCCACCACGTCCTTGCGGGCGGCGATGTCGGCGATAGTTTGCAGGCGGGCGTAGTCCTGCTGGGCGGCCCGCAGCTCAGCCTGGGCGTTGGCCCGCTCGGTGCTGAGGCCGATTTGCTGGGTCGCGTCCAGGGTCTGGTCGATGACGGCCAGCACCTGCCCGGCGCGCACCGGCTGGCCTACCGTGGCCGCGAGGCTCACGATGCGCCCGGTCTGGGGCACCACCACCCGGCCTTCGCCTCCGGCGGCCGAGGCCACGGTACCATAGAGCGTGAGGCGATTATACGTGTCGGAGTAGCCGGCCAGGGCCGTGCGCACCCCGAACAGAAACTGGCTTTCCTTGGGCAACGCCACTGCATCGGTCATGGCCACGCCGGTGGAGGCGGTTGCGGCCCCGCCGTGGTCTTCGCCACCGTGCGCCCACAGCGCGGCGGGCGGGGGCAGCAGCACGGAAAAGGCCAGCCCGAGGGCGGCCGTGGTGGCGAGAAACTTATGCGTGGTTTTCATAAACAGCGGGCGTTGAGGTGGGAACGGCGGCCACCGGGCGACGGCGGCGCATAACCAGGGCAGTGAGGGCAATGCCCAGCGCGAAGGCCCCGAAGAGCAGCAGCACCGTTTTCCAGGAGCCGATGAGTGGCGCGGCGGCCGGGGCCGGAACCGCCGCCACGGGCAGCAGCTTGCCGACTTCGATGCCGGAGAGCAGCATCAAATCGGCTTTGTCGCCGGCCACGATGTTCACGGCCAGGCTGTATTTCTTATTGGCCGGAAAAGTGCCCTCGACCAGGTAAGCCCCCGGCGACTTTTCGGATACCGTGAATTTCAGTTCGGCCGCTTCCGGGCAGGTCACCGTCAGCTTGGCCCCCTTGATGGGCGCGTTGGTGGCGTAGTCCGACACGAACAGCCGCATGTCGGCGTCTTCGCCTTTTTTCAAAGGCTCGAAGCGCAGCAGCAGCTCGAAGCTTTCGGACAGGGCCGCCACCGAGAAAGTAGTGGCCACCGGCCCGGCCGAGGGCTTGGCCGCGTCGCCGTGGTCTTCGCCGCCGTGGGCGCGGGCCCCGGTGGCCAGCAGCAGGGCCAGCAAAAGCAGGAGGAGGTTCTTCATTATTGTCCCCGCAGGTAGTTAAGTGCAACGATGGCCTGACGGTAGTCCCGGATGGTGGTCAGGTAGGTATTCTGAATGGTAAAGGCCTGGTTCAGGCTCTGAATCAGCACCAGATAGCTGATTTCGCCGGCCTTGAACAGGCGCTGCGACTGGCTGATGATGGCCCGCGACTGGGGCAGCCCGGTCTGCTCGTAATAAGTCAGCGAAGCGGCAAACTTGCGCGTGTCGGCCACCGCTTGTTGGTACTGAGTGCCCAGGTCGAGGCGCTGCACCTGCAGCTGGGCCTGGGCGGCCTTGCTGCGCGCCGTGGCCGCTTGCAATTGCGAGCGGTAGGTCCAGAACCAGATGGGCACCGACACCCCGAACTGGAAACGGTAGCGGTAAGGCGAGTCGCCATATGCCTGATTCTGATAGCCCAGCGTGAGGGCCGGGGTGCGCCGCGCCCGCACCAGGCTGATGCCCGACTGGCTCAGGGCCACATTCTGGCCGTAGTAGGCCAGCGTAGGACTTAGGGCAACGGCGGCGCTGTCCTGGGTGGGCAGCGTGCCTAGCAGCTCCGCGCCGGCGCGGGCCAGCTCAGGGCCGGTCTGGCGCAGGTCGGTGTCAGCCGTCAGGTTGGCTTCCGGCTGCCCGAGCAGCAAACCCAGGCGGCGTTGCGCCGCGCGCTGGTCCACCACGGCCTGGTCGAGCTGGTTGCGCACCTGCCGGGCTTCAGCCTCGGTGCTCACGCGCTGCAGGGCCGTCACCTCGCCCGCCTTGAACAGGCGCTCGGTTGCCACTTGCAGCGCTTGAAACAGGCTGTCCTGGTAGGTGAGTTGGCGCACCTGCGCTTCGGCAAATTGCAAGCTCAGGTAGGCCTGACGCACGTCGCGGCGCACGGTAGCGCGGTTCACGTCCAGGCCCCGTTCGGCCAGGGTGATGCCGGCCTGCGCGGCCTGGGCCTGCCGGCGGTACACCGTGGGAAAGTCGATGGTTTGCACTACGCCCGGGGCCCACCGCTCACCCGTGGGCGCGGAGAACAGAAAGTCCGGGTTGGTGGGCGAGAAGCTGCCGCGCTTCAGGGCGCGCTGCTCCGCGATTTCCTCGGCCGACTGGCGCAGGCGCGGGTGCCGGCGCAGGGCCTGCTGCTCGGCACTATCGAGGCGCACCACAACCTGCTGCGCCCCCGCCGGGCCGGCCAGTAACACCAGCAGCAGCAAGAGCCCGAACCGGCGCTGGCGAATGGGAAGATTGTTCATAAGCATTGGTTAGGCCGCTGGCCCCTCCGCCGGCAGCAGCCAGCGGAGGGGAGCGGTACACGAAAGGCGGCCCGAAAGCAGACCGCCGGCAGCTAGGATTTTTTGACCAGCGCCATGCCGCACTTCGGGCGTTTGCCCGGTTCGGTGGCGGCCACTTCGGGGTGCATGGGGCAAGTGAAAGCCGCGCCCACGGCTTTGTGGGCGTGGGCCTCGTCCAGCTTGTCGAAGCGCACGGTCAGCGCCTTGCCGTCGGCCGTGTTTAGCGTCACGATGGCCGTGCGCACCTTGGCCCCGGCGGGCAGCTTGGCCGTGAGGTGGTCGTCGCCGGCCAGGGCCAGCGGCACGGTCACGGTGGCGTTGGTGCTCAATTGCACCAGCACCGAACCGCTCATGCCTTTGTTGGGCACGGCGCTCATCTTGGCTCCCAGCAGGTAGAAAGCCATCTCGGTGGGCTGGGCCACCAGCTCCAGGTGGTAGGGGCTGGCCGAGCGCACCACGCCGCCGTGAGGAGCTACGTGAGCGTGGGTTTCGCCCGCCGCCATTTCGGCGTGCTGGGCGTGGGCAAGGGGCGCGGCGGCCAGCAGGGCCAGCGCGGCGAGGAGGGAGCGGAGCATTTTCATGGAGGGCGGTAGCGGCAATTATTGGGGTAGGATTAAGCTTTTTTGACCAGGTCCATCTCGCAGGTGGGGCACTTGCCGGGCTTGCTGCTGCGGCTGCCCTCGCAGCCCATCGGGCACTCGTACACGGCGGCCGAGGTTTTCATCTTGCCCTCGTTCTTGGTGTGCCAGTCCTTGAACTGCTGGATTTCCTTCTGCTGGGCGTCAATCATCATTTGCGCCATCTCCTTGAGCTTGCTGTCCTTGCCGTGGGCCAGCTCGGCTTTGGCCATATCCACGGCGCTCTGGTGGTGCACCGTCATCAACATGTTGAAATTCATGTCCGCATCGGCCACCATCGCGGGCATATTTTTCATCATGCCGTCCATCGAGGCCTTCATCTGGGCGGTGAAGGGGTCGGCCGGGTCCTGGGGCTTGTAGTTGGTGGGAGCCGAGTCAAGGCGCTCGGCAATGGGCTCCAGCTCGCCGATTTCCTTCTGCTGGTCGGCTTTGATTTTCTCGGCCATCTGGCGCATGGTGGCGTCCTTGCCGTCGCGCAGCTCGATGTCAGCCATGGCCACCGCCCCCTTGTGGTGCTCCAGCATCATGTGGGCGAAGTCGTGGTCGGTGTTGCCCTTCATCTTCATGGCGTTCATCTTGGCCATCATGTCGTTCATGGAGGCCATCAGGGGCGAGGTGCCGGCGGCCATTTTCGAGTGGTCCATGCCGGCCATGTTGCCGGCTGCGGCGGTGGTATCGGCCGTGGCCGAAGTCGTTGCAGTAGCCGTGGTGTCGGTCTTCTTGTCGGAGTTGCAGCTGCCGAGGAGCAGGGTGCCCGAACAGAGGGCGGCGAGGAAAAATGCGGACTTTTTCATGGGGATTGAGATTGGGTTAGCGGTGAAAGATGGAGTTGTAGCGAAGGCGCTAGGCCTTCACGTTAATGGTGAAGTCGCCGGTGTGAATCTGCCCGCCGTGGTTGAATTGCAGGAAAACGCGGTACAGGCCGGGCTTTTCGAAGTTGGTATTGAAGCCGATGACCGGACCCTTGTCGGCCTGGTCGTTGGGGTGCACGTGCAGGTAGCGCTCGGTGTCCTCGCTGATGACCACGACGTGGCCCAGCGCCCCGAGGTACTTATCGAGGTCCGTCACCGGCTGGCCATTCTTGCTGAGGGTGATTTTCATGCCCAGCAGCTGCCCTACTTTCAGCTCCTTGTCAAAAGCAAGCGTGGCCTGGTAGCCATCCTGGCTCCACTGCATCTGGTCTTTGCTGAACTTGACGGGCGTGTACTTCGGCCCCTGCACGCTCACCACTTGGCGGCCCAGCTGGTGGCCGCTGCCATCGGGCGTGTAGTCCTGAAACAGCACGTAATCACCGCCTTTAGGGAAGGTAAAGGGCACCTTGTAGTTGCCATCGGCCGTGAACTCGGGGTGTTCGTGGTCGAACACCGACAAGTCCTTGCGGACGATGATGAGGTGGATTTTCTTCTCGTGCACCACCGCCAGCGGCACCGGCGCTTTCTCGTTGCCGACTTCCTGCGGGGTATAGGTGAGCGTGGCGGGCTGGCCGGCCACCAGCTGCATGGGTTTGGGCTCGAACTGCATCTGGTAGCTTTTGCCGTTGCTCACCTGGTCGTTGTGGACCAGCTCCATGCCGCACTTGGGGCACTTCTCGCCGGGCTTGGTGCTGGTCACCTCCGGGTGCATGGGGCAGGCGTAGGTGTGGCCCCCGGCGTGCGCGGCGGTGCTGTCGGGCGCGGTGCCGGTGGGCGTAGTGACGGTATTGGTGGCGCTGCTGCTGGACGAATCCGACGAGCAGCTGGCAACGGTGAAAACGCTGACAACGGCCAGCAGCGGAACAAGAAAGCGATTCATGAAAACGGGTATGAGATGAGAGGTCTGGCCGGAAATGGCCGGGGGCCTACGCCTGCCACTGCTGCCAGAGCACGAAGCCCAGCGCGGCAGCCAGCCCGGCGTAGAGCAGGTAGGACAGCCAGCGATGGCCCGGCCCACGAGGGGGCGGCGCACCGGCCTCCTGACAGCAACTCTTCATTGCGGGGAGGGGAAAAACCAGGAAAATGGGGGGAGGGGGCGCGGGTGTGCCACGCAGACGAGCAAACGAAAAGGCCCGCCCCGGACATAGCATAGCTATGCCGGCGCGAGCCTTAGCGCGTCGGAAGAATCAGACAGTCAGCGACTGGATGAAGATGCGGATGTCGGGTATTTTGGGCTTGAGGTGCCGGGGCGGAACCAGGGCCACCGTAGCCGTGCGGTCCCACTTGCCAGCCAGCGGCCGGAAATGAAACTCGATTGCCGCCGGCAGGATAGCCGGGGCAGGGGTGAATAAGTGTTTCTGGGCGGGAGTCGTCAGCGAAGACAGCAGCGAGGCCGACTTGTCCTTGCAGCAGTCGTGGCTGGTGCCCGACTTGGGCGAATGGCTGTGCTGCTTGGTCGGGTGCTCCGCCACCGCGTCGTGGCCGTGGCAGCCCGCGTGCGCCGGCTTCTCGGCCTGGTGGTGGTCCATGGCCATCATCGGCGAAGCCGGCGGCAGCGGATTTATCGTTGCGCACCAGCACTGCCCCACGAACACGTTGACGAAGACGAGCAGGAAGCTCGTCGCCAGCAAACGGCGGAAAGGGTACAGGCTACGGAACATAACGGGCATGAAGCAACCGCAAAATTAGACTTATCTCCTCAGAAGAGTAGAGCTGCTTCTTTACCCGCAATGCCGCGAAAGGGTTCCGGTGGCCTGCTTCGTGCAGTAAGTAAGCCAAGATAAAATGTCGCTAATGAGCGTGTCAGCCCATTATGCGCAATAGCGGAGTGACTAGCACACGACTGGTAAAAGCAAAATTATGCAAGCTATCGGCGTGATTTTATAAGTTCGGCAAGGCTAACTGCCTGATGATATCCATGGTTTTGAAAACAAAATCAGCCCCCTTTTCCAAAAGAGGTGCTGGAAAACGTATTCATCAGTGGGAAGGGCATTCAGGCTTCATTTCTGGATGCCCCAACCAATAACTTAATTTTTACCTTTTCACCCATGGCCTCCACGCCTACCCCCATTTCGCTTTTACAAGAAGTCAAAGCCCAACCCCTAAGGATTGCCACTGCGGCAATCCTTAAATCAACCATCCAGTTCTTTTACACGCACAAGGGCCGCATCGCCGCATGTGGCAGCGGGGTGCTACTGACCCTCGATGGTCGATATTTCGTGGTGACGGCGGCGCACGTCATTGCCGGCAAGTATCACGAGACGTTCGTGATTCTGCTTCCGCACGAAGTTACCCTGGCTGGTGAGCTACGGATTACCTCCCTGCCTGCCTCGGGCAAACGGAAGGACGACAAAATTGACTTGGCCGCGTTGGAACTGACCGACGAGTCCCAACTTGCCCGCCTGCAGGAAGCCTACCACTTCCTGACCCTTTCGGAACTCTCCACGAGTCCCAGGCACCTAACGGATGTCTACCTATCCGTCGGCTTTCCGGCGGCGAAGACCAGGTCTTTTGATGGCCAGGTGAAATCAGCACCGTACCCACTGCAGACTCAATTGATGGGTGAATTTGATTATGCCCGGGCCAAGCTCCACCCGGCTACTCACCTCGTGCTCGACTTCACGGGTGACGTGCTGTCGGCCACCAATCCCCAGCCACACAAGCGCCCCAAAATGGAAGGCATCAGCGGCAGCGGCCTTTGGGATACAGGCAATTATCTGCTACACGACCCTTCCCTGGAAAAGAAGCTGGTTGGCATTGTAACCGAAGAATTGACGCTCAACCGAAGGAAGTACCTGCTCGTGACCCGAACTACTGTGCTACTGGAGTTTTTACGTCAGAGCTTTGGCTTGCAAATCCCTGTTTCCACGACCGTCAAAGTCAACTTGGGGTCTGCCCGGTGGTGCCTCGCTGAGTGGCAGGCAAAACAGGCAGTTAAGGATGCCGGTACGGCGGAATAGGCAGTCAAATTATGCAATTCTGAGGCGATATTTAGTACCAACTTCGCCATGGGGTCGCCGTTCCTTTGTAGCGTGATTATGGGTTTTCGCCAACTGGCCGAACGGCCCATAATCACTCACTACGCTGCTTTTTATGGAACCTGCCACGAAAACCGAAACCCTCGATATCGAAGGCATGACCTGCGCCTCGTGCGCGTCCTTCGTCGAGAAGTCGCTCAGCCGCACGCCCGGCGTGCAGCGGGCGATGGTCAACTTTGCCACCGAGAAGGCCACCGTGGACTACGTGCCCACCCAGGCCTCCCCGGCTACGCTGAAGGAAGCGGTTATCAACGCCGGCTACGGCGTGGTCGAGCGCGCCCCCGATACCAGCGCCGCCGAGCGCAGCGCTGAAATCGACCGCCAGAAAGCCCTGGCTTACCAGAAGCTCAAGCGCCGCTTCTGGGTGGCCGTGGGGCTGGCCGTCATCATCATGCCGCTGAGCATGCTCATGCTCTGGCCGGCGATGATGGTGCGCGTCAACATGCAGTGGCTCAACTACGCTCTGCTGCTGCTCACGCTGCCCGTGCTGCTCTACAGCGGGCGTGAATTCTACGTGTCGGCCTGGAACGGCTTCAAGCACCGGGCCGCCAACATGGATACGCTGATTGCCGTGGGCACCGGGGCAGCCTTTCTGTATAGCCTGGCCGCTACGGTGGTGCCGGGCTTTTTCACCAGCCGGGGCCTGATGCCCGAGGTGTACTACGATACGACGGCCACCATCATTGCCCTGATTCTGCTGGGCAAGGTGCTGGAGCTGCGGGCCAAAACCCAGACCTCGGCGGCCATGCGCAGCCTCATCGGCCTGCAAGCCAAAACCGCCCGCGTCGTGCGGCCCGATGGCGCGGAAGTCGACGTGCCCATCGAGCAGGTGCAGCTGGGCGACCTGGTGGTGGTGCGTCCCGGCGAGAAGGTGGCCACCGACGGCCTCATCACCGAAGGCAGCTCGGCCCTGGACGAGGCCTTGCTCACCGGCGAAAGTCTGCCGGTGCAGAAGCAGGTGGGCGACCCGGTGTTCGGGGCCACGCTCAACAAAACCGGCTCCTTCCGCTTCCGCGTGACCAAAGTGGGGGCCGATACCATGCTCTCGCAGATTGTGAAGCTGGTGGAAGAGGCCCAGGGCAGCCGCGCTCCCATTCAGCGGCTGGCCGATAAGGTCAGCGCCATTTTCGTGCCCACGGTGGTGGTCATTGCCATTCTCACGTTCGTCATCTGGTTTGATTTAGCCCCGGCCGGCACCCGCCTGCCGCTGGCGCTGGTCAACTTCGTGGCCGTGCTCATCATTGCCTGCCCCTGCGCGCTGGGGCTGGCCACGCCCACGGCCATCATGGTGAGCACCGGCAAGGGCGCGGAGCACGGCGTGCTGGTGCGCAACGCCGAGGCGCTGGAAAAAGCCTACCAGGTAAATACCGTGCTGCTCGACAAAACCGGCACCATCACCAAGGGCGAGCCCGCCGTGACGGATTTCTGGACGCTGCCCGGCCAGCAGGCTAGCCAGCTGCTGCCGGTGGCGGCCGCCGTGGAGCGCCAGAGCGAGCACCCGCTGGCCGAGGCCGTGGTGCGCCACGCCGACGCCCAGGGCGCGGCCAGCCTGACGGCCACCGGCTTCCGCGCCGTGGAAGGCAAAGGAGCCGCCGCTACGGTAAATGGCCAGGCCGTGCTGATTGGCAACCGCCGCCTATTGGCCGACGAAAACGTAAGCCTCTCCCCGAGTCTGATAACCCAGGCCGAGCAGCTGCTGAGCCAGGCCAAAACCGTGCTTTACATTGCCGTGGCGGGCCAGGCCGTGGGCCTGGTGGGCGTGGCCGATACCGTGCGCGACACGTCGGCTGCCGCCATCAGAAAGCTCCAGGCGCTGGGCATCGAGGTGGTGATGATGACCGGCGACAACCCCGAAACAGCGGCCCAGGTGGCCGGGCAGGTCGGCATCACGCGCTACTTCGCCGAGGTGCTGCCCCAGGACAAGGCCGGCAAGGTGAAGGAGCTGCAAGGCGAGGGCCGCACCGTGGCCATGGTGGGCGACGGCATCAACGACGCGCCCGCGCTGGCTCAGGCCGACATCGGGCTGGCCATCGGCTCGGGTACCGATGTGGCGATGGAAGCCGCCGGCATCACCCTGATGCGCTCCGACCTGAACGGGGTGGTGACGGCCATTGAGCTGAGCCGCCAGACCATCCGCACCATCAAGCAGAACCTGTTTTTCGCCTTCATTTACAACACGCTCGGCATTCCCGTGGCGGCCGGGCTGCTGTACCCCTTCTTCGGCATCCTGCTCTCGCCCATGCTCGCGGCCGGGGCCATGGCGCTCAGCTCGGTGTCGGTGCTGACCAACTCGCTGCGCCTGCGCAGCTTCGACAATCATTAATTCCGCTCAGTTATGGATACGACCGCCATTATTGTCACCGTCGGCGGCCTAGCCCTCGCCGGGTTTGTGCTCTGGTACTTCTTTTTCTCGGCCCGCCAGACGGCCAGCGCCGTGTCTTCCTCGGGCGGCGTGCAGGAGGTGGCCATCACCGTGAAGGGCGGCTATTCGCCCGACGTGATTGAGGTGGAGCGCGGCAAGCCCGTGCAGCTGAGCTTCTACCGCGACGAGGAAAACAGCTGCTCGGAGGAGCTGCTGATGCCTGATTTCAGCATCCGCCGCGACCTGCCGGCCTTCAAAACCACGCTGGTCGAGCTGCTGCCCCAGCAGGCGGGCAAGTTTGAGTTTACCTGCGGCATGGGCATGCTGCGGGGTAGCCTGGTCGTGAAATAATGCCGCACCCTATGCACGCCGACGTTAGCATTACCCATGTCCTGCCCCCGCCCGGCTCGCACCGGCTCCTGATTAAGAACATGGTGTGCCCGCAGTGCATCCGGGTGGTGGGCGAGGAGATGGCCGCCCTGGGCCTGCAGGTGCACCGCGTGGCGCTGGGCGAGGCCGACGTGTCCACGCCCGACGGGGCGGCTCCCGATTTGGTGGCCATCCGGGCCAGCCTGCAGGACGCCGGTTTTGAGTTGCTGGAAGACCCCCGCGACCAACTTGTGGACCGCATCAAAACCCTGCTGGTGGCCCTGATTCACTACCCGCCGCCGGGGCCGCGCCTGCTCAACTACTCGGACTATCTGGTCGAGCACCTGGGCAAGGACTACCACTATCTTTCCCACTTGTTCTCTGCTTCCGAGGGCCTCACGATTGAGAAATTCATCATTCGCCAGAAGGTAGAGCGGGCCAAGGAGCTGATTGGCTACGGGGAGCTGCCCATCGCCGAAGTGGCCAAGCAGCTGGGCTACAGCAGCCCGGCGCACCTCTCGCGGCAGTTTCGGCAGGTGACCGGCCTCACGCCCACCGAATTTCAGCGCCTGGGGCCCGCCAGCCACGCCCGCCGCAGCCTTGACTCGCTGATATAGTGGCCGGTAAGCGGGTGGGGGAGCGATACACAGGAAAAAAGCAGCAGCGTAATTAACGCCGGGCTGTTTTTTATTGTTCATCAATTCAGGAGCCATTCACCTAATTTTCCGGCTCCTGCTCTGCTTATGACTAGAGGGTTACTTGTCGATTTCACCTACCTTTTTTCCGAGCCCGCCCTGCCCATTGAGGAGTGCCTCTCGGGCATCAGCCGGCTCCGGCGCTTACAATGCGTGTCGCACCTGCTCGGCTACCTCAGCCAGGTGCCGGCTCCTAAGCGGAACCATATCACGGACATGCAGCAGTTCTTTGGCACCCACAGCCAGCTGTTTGCCGACGAGGTGTATTACCGGGCGAAGGTGCTCCAGAACCGGGGGCATGGCCGGCTGAGCTTTCTGCACCCAAAACGGTGCTGCAGCTTTACTACTACTGCTTCGAGCTGCCGGATGAGCCCGATACCAAGTCGTCGGCCGAGTTGGAGAAGAGCTTGTTTAAAGCGTGCCTGGTGCTGAACGGCCCGTACATCGCGGAGCAGGACCAGGCTTCGGCCGCGGCGAAGGCGCTGCTCCCGAACCAGCCGCTAGCGGCAATGGCGTTGGCGCTGACGTTCTCCGACTTTGAGCTGGTGAACCTGCGCCTGCTCAATATCGCCGTCCTGCAGCTCATTAAATCGGTCCGGCTATTTGAGTTTTTGGAGGCGGAGGCGCGTTTTGCCCCGTTGCTGCACGCTTTTCTGCAACGCTTCGGCTGCCAGGACTGGCCCGAGTATTTCCGGAAGCTCAGCGGCGTAACGAAGCCCGTCATGCAGGCGGAAAATCCGGGGCGCATCTCCGTGGAGATACCCGATAACCAGCCGGACTATGAAGCTGACCGGGCCTTCCTGCAGCGCTTTGCGCTGCGCGAAGGCCAGAAGCTGGATAAAGCCGATTTCACTAGTCTGCGGGCTACCCCACTGGTGGAGGAAACGCCGGGCACGTTTGTGCTGGCCTACCCAGTGTTGGTGGTGGAAGCCATGCACAAGGGGCTGTATTTTCAGTTTAATCAGGCCAACCAGTCCCTGCCGAAAACCCAGCGGGAGCCCGACTGGCGCTCGGTGTACTGCGACCTGTTCTCGGAGCAGTACCTCATGTATCTGCTGCTCGATGCCACCTTTCGGGGTCGGGGGTTGGCCCTGAGCGGTCGAGCCATTTTCGACGGCTGGCAGTTGAAAGGGCAGTCCGAGCCCGACTACTATTTCCGCCACGCTAACCGGGCCGTGCTTTTCGAGTCGAAAGATGTGTGGGTAAACAAGGTTGCCAAGGCCGGCCACGACTTCGCCACGTACCTGGATGAGGTAAAGAAGAAGTTCTACGAAGACGAAGACCAGCACCCCAAAGCCGCGAGGCAGCTGGCCAACAACGTGAAGCGACTGCTGCGCCACAAGCTGCCTTTCGATACCGACTTCGACCCGGCCGAGCTGCTAATCTACCCGGTGCTGGTGGTGCATGACCGGCTCTATAACCAGCCCGGCCTGAACGTGGTCGTCAACGACTGGTTTCAGGAGGAGTTGGCCAAGCTGGAGAAAGAGGGGCTACCGGTGCACAACGTGCGCCCGCTGATTATCATCGACGCGGATACGCTCCTGGCCTACCACGAAGACTTCCGCGACGGGCGGCTGGTGTTTGAGGACGTGCTGGAAGAATACGTGACCTACCTGCGGGCCCCGGCCTGGGCTGGTATCAGCGACGCCGAAGACGAGCAGCGGCTGATGCAGAGCATCCATCCCTTTGCCCTGTTTCTGGAGAACTACGCGGAAAAGCGCGACATGCTGGGTATTCCCAAGGACATGCTGTACCAGATTCTGCCCATCATCAACCGTGGTGCCGACGACCAGCCGGAGCAGTAGATGAACCCGGAAATTATGCAAGGAAATGGCGGGGATTTGTAAAATCCAACGGGCTGGCCTTAGTGTTATGGGGTTTCATCAAAACCTCATCAATTCTATGCCTCGTCTTCGTTTACCCTTGCTCCTGCTGGCCCTGCTGGGCCTTTTCGTGACTTCCTGCTCCAAAAGCCACGACATGGACCCCGCCCACGACAGCGTGTACATGACCATTATGATGGACATGATGACCAAAATGGACGCGCAGGCCAAAACCCAGGACCCCGACCACGATTTCGCGGCGCAGATGGTGCTGCACCACGAAGCGGCCATTAAAATGGCGCAGGAGGAGTTGAAAAGCGGCACCAACCAGGAGATGAAGACGACGGCCCAGACCATCATCACCAAGCAGCAGGCCGAAATCACGCAGTTCAACGCCTTCCTCAGCGGCCACCAGGCGCGGCAGCCGCTGGTGCCGCAGTTCACTCAGCTCCAGAAAACGAACATGGACAAGATGATGGCCAGCAGCGACAAGCGCACCATCACGGGCCGGCCCGATTACGACTTCGCCCAGCTGATGGTGGACCACCATCAGGCCGCCATCGACAACTCGGAGGCGCTGCTCGTGCACGGCCGCGAGAACACCACCCGGGCGCTGGCTCAAGCCATCATTGCCGACCAGCGGCAGGAAATCCTGGCGCTGCAGGACTGGCTCACGCGCAACAAGTAGCGCCTAGCGATACCGCTCAAGTACACGAAAAGGCAGCTCTGAATGGGCTGCCTTTTTTTGGTAACCAGGAGCGGGCAGCATGATGGGCAGCGGGAGCTTGTAGAAAATTATGCAAGCCGGGGATGCATCGGTATAAATCCAGTAGTACTGCAGGCCGTTTTAGAAATCAGGAAAACTTCACCACGTCCTGCTATTATGAAAAAGCTATTTCGCCTTCCCCTGCTGGCCCTGCTGCTGGCCTCCGTTACGCTTGTTTCCTCGTGCAGCAAAGACGACGCTGACAGCCTGAAAGTGCAGGCCCATGACCAGAACACCATGATGACCCTCATGCACGACATGATGAAGAAGATGGATGCCATGATGAAAACCCAGGACCCCGACCAGGACTACGCCATGATGATGGTGATGCACCACCAAGGAGCCATTACCATGGCCCAGGAGGAATTGAAAAATGGCAAGGACACCCAGATGCGGGACCTGGCCACCCGCATCATTGCCGCGCAACAGGCCGAGATTACGCAGTTTAACGCGTTTTTGGCTGGGCATCGGGTAGAGACGCCCCTCGTACCAGCTTTTAACACGCGCCAGATGATGGCCATGGATAAGATGATGCGCGCCAACGACCTACGCGTTATCACCGGCAATACCGACCGCGATTTTGCCCAACTTATGCAGGACCACCACCAGAGCGCCATCGAAACGTCGCAGGCCGATTTGGACCTGGGTCGCCACACCGAAACCAAAGCCCTGGCGCGGCAGATAATCGACGAGCAAATGATGGAAATAAAGGAGATGCAGGAGTGGCTGCTGACCAACAAAGGCTACTAATGGCCTGCTTCCTTTCACCTGAAAAGCAGCGGGCTACATAGCCCGCTGCTTTTTAATTTACACCTTTTCCCAATGGAAATGCACAACACTCCCTGGCTGCCGGACTGGCTTCTCTGGACTTGGTTCGGCCTCACGTTCCTCTCGGTGCTCTACGTGGCCTGGGACCTGTTTACCCGCACGCCGGAAATGAAGGTGATGAAGTGGGGCTGGGTGCTAGTCACGCTCTACACCGGGCCGGTGGGGCTGCTGGTGTACTGGTTTTCGTGCCGCGAGCCGTCGCCGGGTACCCACGAGCAGTTCGTAGCGCCACTCTGGAAGCAGGCCGTGGGCTCCACGATTCACTGCGCCGCCGGCGATGCCACCGGCATTATTGTGGCCGCCGCCATCACCGGCTACTTTGGCCTGCGCATGGGAACCGATATCTGGGTTGAGTACGCGGCAGGCTTCCTGTTTGGGCTGTTCATTTTTCAGGCCCTGTTTATGAAGGACATGATGGGCATGAGCTACGGGGAGGCCGTGCGCAGCTCGTTTCTGCCGGAGTGGATGTCGATGAACGCCATGATGGCCGGCATGCTGCCCACCATGGTGCTGCTCATGAGCCGCGACATGCGGGCGATGGAAGCCACCTCGCCCTGGTTCTGGGCGTCGATGTCGGCCGCTACGCTCGTGGGCGTGGCAGTGGCCTATCCCGTTAACTGGTGGCTCGTTAAGCATAAGCTCAAGCACGGCATGGGTACCGAGCGGGCCCTGGGTAAGGGCGGGGCCCCGGTTGCCGCCGAGCACCAGCACGCGGGCATGGCCATGGCCGGCATGACACCCGCCGCCGCCCCGCTGGCCCCCAGCGCGCACGCCGGCCACGCCATGCCAGGCATGCGCATGGAAGGCGACGGCCAGGTATCAGCTGGACGTAAGGCCCTAGTAGCGGTGCTCACCTTGGTGATGCTGGCCGCGGGCTACTACGTGGCCGCGCGCTACGGCGACCTTTCCATGCGGCCCGGCCAGCAGATGAGTATGCCGCAAATGGCCATGCCTGGGATGACCCACTAAGCCGCAACGGGAAGTCCTGACGGTGGATTTCGGACGCCCCGCCTTGCAGACCCCGGGGTTCTGCGCATCTTAGTGGTTCCATTGGCCCACCCCTATTTATGTCCGCCGCGCTACCTCCCCTTATCCAGCAATACAAAGCTGATTCCGAGTCCGTTTACAATACCTGGTTCATCAACAACGAGGAGCGCCTGAAGGCCTTCCGCTCCATCCGGCGCGGGGTGCAGCAGGTGGTGAAGGATATAAAGGCGGGCAGCTTCGGCAACGACTTCAAAGGCACTTCACTCGAATTCGTGCTCAGCGTCATCAGCGAGCAGAAGCAGGTGTTCCAGGGCGCGGCCCACCCCTTCTACTGGAAGCCCAAGCTGCGCATTCCTGACATCTACGAGCACGAGGACAACAAGCGGGCGTTCGGGCAATTTCTGGAAAGCTGCCTGGCCGCCACCACCGAGCAGCAGCTGCTGCGCGAAATTGACATCCTCGACCGCCGCAAAATCAAGGGCCTCGGCCCGGCCGTGGCCAGCATCCTGTATTTCCTGCACCCCACGCTGATGCCGCCCTGCAATACGGCCATCGTCAACGGCTTCAACGCGCTGTTCGGGGAGAAAATCAAGCTCGGCTCCTGGTCCGAGTACCTGCGCATGCGCGACCGGCTGCGCGACCTTAACCAGGAGCACCGCCAGCACCTGAGCCTCGACTACGGCGCGCTGAGCGGGCTGCTCTTTGACGTAGGCGTGAAAAAGATGATTGCCGGCGACCAGCAGTTTGCCACCGACGAGGACCGCGACAAGTACCAGCAGCAGGCCCAGAAGCGCCACAAAGAGGTGCAAACCGAAGCCCAGGAAGAAAACCAGCACACCGAGATGCAGCATCACCTGCTGCGCGTGGGCAAGGCCCTGGGCTGCGACGTAACCACGGCCATTAACGACCGCAACCGCCTCTGCGGCGGGCAGAAGCTCTCGTTCCTCTGCCTCGACCAGCACCCCGAGCTGCCGGTGCCGGCCGACGTGGCCAGCACCATCCGCCTCATCGACATCGTGTGGTTTGCCCCCGGTACCAACCGCGTGGTGGCAGCCTTCGAGGTGGAGAAAAGCACCAGCATCTACTCGGGCATCCTGCGCCTGACGGATTTGGCCTTCTCCATGCCCGAGCACGAAACGGCGCTCTACCTAGTGGTGCCCGACGCCCGCGAGAAGGAAGTGCAGGCCCAGCTTTCTCGCCCGGCCATCCGTGCCGCCGGCGCGACCATCCGGTACATTCTGTTTTCGGAGCTGCGCCAGCACTGCGAGGCCCTGTGCAAGTTTGGCGACTCGCCGGCGGCCATGCTTAAGATTGCGCGCTCGGTTTAAGTGTCCCTGTTTGTTCTCTGGTATGACTACTAGTTAGCTTGACTATTTATGGCCGAGTATCTGTATTTATGGTTGGTGTTGCTCGGATTTCTGGTCGGATTAGGGCTGCTAGCAATTCGAAAAAACCGGCTTGATAAGCAGCTGGCGCAGGAAAAGAGCACCCTTTACAAGGATTACCAAACCAGAAATTCCGAGCTAAATGTCCGGGAGAAAACACTCGACAAGCGCACCGCTGATGTGGCTCGATTGGAAAAAGTGTTAACCGAGAAAAGCAAAAGCTTTCCCTGGCTAGCCGGCGCAATTGCGGACCTGGTCTTGCTCAACAACAATCAGGTTGCTGACTATTTGGCCTTTAAGCCCCGGCCGGCTAAGTCGTCTGCCCAGGCAGTGCGTGAAGTCGGCAAAGAGAAACGCATTCTGGCTGCTCAGTTGAAGCACCTGCAGTATGTAATTAACCAATACGAAGGCCTGTTTCCATTTCTGACGGAGTTCCGCGAAGGAGAAATGGAGGAGGCGCTGCTTGAAATAAAGGATACGTTTGGCGAGCAAGCACCGCAGGAAGCCGACCCGGTGAGTGTTTTTCTGACGGCCGGTGAATACAGCAGTCTCTCCACTACCGAGCGTAACCAGCGGGCCTTGGAGCGGTACATGCAGGGCCGGAAAAGTCCTTACCAACTGGGCCGTGATTACGAGCGATTCGTGGGGTACTTGTATGAATGTGAAGGTTATACCGTAACCTATTTCGGTATTGAGAATGGCAAGGAAGACCTGGGGAGGGACTTAATCTGTCGTAAAGACGGCAACACCCTCATCGTGCAATGCAAGTACTGGAGCAAGCACAAGCTCATCCACGAGAAGCACATCAACCAGCTGTTTGGTACTACCGTCAAATTCTATCTGAACTCAGCGCAGAAAAAACTAGCCGACCAGCAGCTACATCTTTTTCCGCAATTACTGTCCGCCAGTAACATTGTAGGGGTGTTTTGCACCTCCACGGATTTGTCGGATACGGCCCGCAAATTTGCCCAGGCTTTGCGCATCCAGGTTCGGGAGCAGGTGAAGCTGGGCGCTTTTCCGATGATAAAATGCCACATCAGTCCGGCAACGGGTGAGCGTATTTATCACTTGCCATTTGACCAGATGTACGACCGAACCAAGCTGGATAAGGCAGGTGAGTTTTACGCCTTAACCGTTGCGGATGCCGAGGCTAAGGGCTTTAGAAGAGCTTGGCGGTGGCGTGGGTAGTTAACCGCACCCTATTAAAGAGTGCGCGAAACGTGGGGAGTGAACCTGGCTGGTAGTTGCTCGGGGTTTCGAACTTCGCTAATTGGATTAGGCGATAAAGTCAAATAAGAGCTTCGTTAGCTGTCCTACTTGGTTTTGGGCTTGCATCGCGCTGTACATCTGCACGATGGTTTCCAAGTGTGTTTTGCTCCTGCACGCAACGTAACGCGTGGAATAGTGAAGGGTAGCCAAGTCCTTTTGGATAGTAAAAATTGGGCTTTTAATCCGCTTCTGGGCCCAGTGCTTGTAAATAAAAGTGTCGGTAGCGCTTAGCGGAAAGATGAAGTCTTCGAGCTTGCTATGGTCCGCATCGGGCCTTTCCAGCACGGGGCAGTCTCCAATCACGGAGGGAAACCGTTCATCGGGCTGCGAGTGAATAAACCAGCTGGCGTGAATGTCGGTAAGCTTATTCTCGTCAAACAACGGCAGCAGGGGCAATAAGATACGCTTGGCCTCTTTGATAGCATCCGAATTTACCAACTGGCTCAGCGCGTTCTGGTCCACTGGTTTAGCTTGGTCGATGGGCCGGATTTCTGCCTTTAAGTCGGCCAGGCTCAACTCCTCTTTCAGTCGGCCAAACTGTGGGTCGCTCGCCGGTATGCGCCATTTAAGGGAGCTGGCCAGCGCAACAATGCTCACCACTTCTTCGAGAGAAGCTTTTCGGGAGAGTAGGACGTTTTGCAAATCGGCGGCGGCCTTGTCATCCAAAGCTGCATACAGGGCTTCCAGATGGTCTTTAGGCTGGCCGTGAAAGAGAACTGTATTCCGGTCCATTTCAAAGAATATAGCCTTCGGGCTTTGCCGCTGCTTGGCTATTCTGCCGTCTGCTTATCAAGCAAGTAGAGCAGTCCATCCGCATCCGCAAAATTCTTGATGAGGAACTGGGGAATGTAGTGGTGTCGGCGCGATACCTGCATTAGCGGGGGCAACAATTAAAATAAAAAAGCGACTCCATTTCGGAACCGCCATTTTATTGATAAAAAACAGAGTAGAAGTAGTACTATTTGCCTCCCTTCTCTTTTCGCACGCCTTTGAAGGGCGTACCATCTTGCTTCACGTCCATGAACTGGCCGTTGGTGGTGTTCCGCTTCACGTATTGCTCCGTGACGGGGTTGAAAACTTGCGAACGGTCGCGCACTGCGCCGTTACGGTGGCCGTCGCCGGCCGGTTTGTTAGTTGCCATATAGCAGGGCGAGAGGGAAAAACTCTCTTTACCTCAACAGTGAGTTTGAGCGGAGAATTCCACTTAAGACTTCACCAGCCTATGCAACTTTTATTCAGTTGCTTTGAGTTGCTTGAAACTGCGCCTGCACGAAGTCGTGGGCATAGGCTTTCACCTGGTC